>JAYSTZ010000525.1:0-3269 GCA_043719365.1 Verrucomicrobiaceae bacterium
GACGCCATTCGCAACAACAAGGAATACAGCGAGCTGGAATACGGCGCGATGAGTTCCATGACGTCCATCCTCGGACGCATGGCGACTTACAGCGGCGTAGAAGTTGAAATGGCCAAGGCGCTGAAGGAAGGCAAGAGCCTCATGCCGCCAACGCTCGCATGGGACGCAGACATGCCCGTGAAGCCGGGTCCGGATGGCATCTATCCACGCGCCATCCCCGGCAACTGGAAGCCTTACTAGGCCCGGAGTTCTCGTAAATCATTCAGACGCCCTCTTTCGCACACGCGGAGGAGGGCGTTTTTTTTTGCGCGAAAACGATGCGCTACTTCACCGATACGGCGACGCCCGGCTGCACTTTGCTGAGTGCGCTGGCGATGACCTTTTCGCCGGGGGCGAGTCCGCTGAGAATCGCCTGTTCGGCCCCACGCCGTTCGCCGAGCGTGACTTCGCGGGGCTGCGCCTTGCCATCGACGACGAGGAATATTTTGTTCACTCCGGCGAAAGTGACGACGGCATCGCCGGGGACGACGGTGGTATCCGCTCCGGCATCGGTGATGATCTCGCCACGGGCAAACGCGTGGGCTTTCAGCAGAGCATCTTTGTTGTCAAATCGTGCCTCCATTGCGACGGCCCGCGTTTCGGGGTTCACGGCGGGGTTCACCCACGTGATGGTTCCGCTGAAGACCTGCTCCTGATTCGCGTCGATTCGAACACGAACGGTCTGCCCCGGCTTCACGCGGGACGCTTGGCGCTCGGGCACCTCGGCGCGAAATCGAAGCGTGGAGTCGTCGAGAATGTGATAAAGCACGGTGCCGATCCGCGCGAAATCGCCGTCCGTGACAAGCCGCTCGGTAATGCGTCCGTCGAACGGTGCGCGAAGCGTGCTGCGCTTCAGCGAAGTGGTGGCGCCGCCGAGCTGCGCCTTGGTCGCGGCGACTTCGGCGAGGGCTGCTTTTTGCGCTGCGGAAGCTTCGTCAAACGCGGTGGACGAGACGGCCCCGGTGGCGCGAAGTTTCTCGAGTCGTTCGAGATTCGTCGTCTGGTTGTCCGCATTGATCTGCGCCTTGTTGTGATTCGCCGTGTGGAGATTCACGAGGCCTTGGTAGCTGGCGGTGTCAATTTGCGCGAGGTCCTGACCGGCTTTCACGGCATCGCCGACTTCCACGTGGGTCTTCTCGATGCGACCTTCGACTTCCGCCGAGAGCCGGGATTCCTGCGCGGGGAGTAACGTGCCGACGCAAAGGAGCCGCTGCTCCCACTTCACGGTGCGCGCCTCGGCGACGGAGACCGGGAGCGGCCCGTCCGGGCGGGCGTTTCGCGGAGCGGCGGCGGGTTTTCCACAACCGGCGGCGATCAATAACAGTCCAAGACGGGCAAGCTTCATTGCGGAGAGAATGCGCGGGTCCGCAGCGGCAAGGCAAGCGTCACGCCAAAAGGGTTCTTGTCCAAACGGCGGCGGAGGTCGCAAATGGTGCATGTTTTTGCTGAGCGGTTCTGATTTTCCAAACAACGAGACCTCACTGATTACCTCAATCGGGAATGGCTTGCGCCCGCTTGGACTGAGCCCGGATCGGGTTTCCGCAGAAGGTGCCTTTCCTTCCCTCACGGCGCTGCGGTGCGATATTTCCGGCGCGGTGTTTCAACGGGAGCATCGGGCGGCGAAAGCGGCGGGAGAACTGAAACCGGGCTTCTTCGCCCGACGCGTGGATGTGGCGTGCAGGAGTGCTCAATTCGAAGGTCTGGCGTTCGCGGGGAGTTTGTCGCTCGACGATGCGATATTCGCATTTGGCCGCGATGCCGCGTCGAATCCTGTGCTCGCGCTGGAGAAATGTGCAAGCGGGGCGCTGGAGCTGGCGGTGGAGCGGAGCGAGTTTGAGAAGCTCGTCCACTCGCTCGCATCCAAGGCTGCGGAGGAACATGGCGCAGAAATAAAAAGTGTCATGGTTTCGTGGGAGCAAATCGGCCCGCGCGCGCTATCGATGCGCCTCGTCGCACGAGCAAAAGCGATGTTTCTGGAAACGAGCGTGACCGCACTCGGGCGCGTGGAAGTGACGGACAGCCTGGACGTCATCATTGCAGGCCTGTCCTGCTCGGGCGACGGGATGGTGGGAAATCTCGCCGCAAGTTTCCTCCGCAAGGAAATCCCGAAATACGAAGGCCGTTCGCTTTCCCTCGCGGGCGCATTTGGCGGCGGCTTGCGACTGCGCGAAGTCGCGCTCCAATGCGGGCAGGACTCGCTGCGTGTGAAGGCTGTTGCTCTGCCAATTGTCACGTGATGGTAAGCCGACGTGTTTATCGGCTGTGATTTGTGACTGGTGAGAAGTGATTAGTCGCAAGCGGAAAATCTAATACAACACGCTTGCGACAAGTCACAACTCACGAGTCACAAGTCACCGCCGGATTGCTCAAACCTCATCCATCTCCTCACGACTGCCGGAACACTATTCTGTAGAGAGTTCCTCGCGCTTGATCCAACCGATCTGCATGAGGACATCGACAAAGTTCGCGCGCTTTTGCTCCGGCCACACAAACTCTGCGGTCTTTTTCCACTCCGCTGCTTTCGCGGCCGCCTTGGCGCTCTCTTCCTTATTGTTGCTCTTCCGCGCCATGTCTTCCATGCGGTAATAAAATGCTGCGTGCGCATATTGATACGCAGGCGTCTCGGAAGGAAACGGCAGCTTCTTGAGCCATGCGTCCGTATTCACCGTGTCGCCTTCCAGCAAGTAGGTCAGGAAAATGCGATACATCAGCAACTCATCATTCGGCTGCTGGATGAGCAGCTTTTCCCACAGCGTCCGCGCCTCGACATACTTCCCTTGATAAAACGGGATCTCACAAAGATTGAACTTCGCAGGATAGAAGCCCGGATCGATACGGAGCGCTTCCACACACGACCGAATGCCGTCATCCCAGTTCCGTTGCTCGATGGCAATGGCCCCACGGATATTCAACGACCACGGCGTCGCAGGCAGAATCTCGTCCGCCTTTTGAAGCGTCGCAACCGCGCCCTTGAAATCGCGCGCGTGAAAGCTGCTCATCGATTGCCCCAACAGTGCACGGTAGCGCGGAGGATAGGTCGCGGTGTCGGACGGATTTTTCGGCTTCCCTTCTTTTCCGCCCGGCGTAAGCGGCACTGACGGCGGGACCACTTTCCCGCCTCCGGGAACAAGCGGCAGGCTCTCAGGTGCCGCTCCGGGCTTCACGGGTGTAACTACGGCCTCGCTGCCGGGAACCTTCGGTGCCTCAGCCGGCGGCGTCTGTGAATGCGC
>JAYSTZ010000526.1:0-3261 GCA_043719365.1 Verrucomicrobiaceae bacterium
CCTCACCATCGCTTTCGCCCTCTCGTTGTTTTCCGCCCTTGCGCCTCCGCGCGGCATTCGCAAGTCTCCGCGCTCATTTTTCCACGTATGGACGCACAACTTTCAACACTTCAAGCCGAGGCTCTCGCCGCCATTTCCGCCGCTGCGGATGAAACCGCCGTGGAGCAAACGCGTGTAAAATTTCTCGGCCAGCAAGGCGCGCTCACGGCCTTGAGCAAAGGGATGAAGGATGTCTCGAAGGACGACAAACCGCGAATCGGCAAACTACTCAACGATGTGCGCGGCGCAGTCACCGCTGCGCTCGACGAACGCAAAGCCTCGCTCCTCGCCGCAGCGGACGCCGCCGCTTTTGCCGGAATCGATGCCACGCTGCCGGGCACGCCGTCCGGCTTCGCAGGGCGCGGCACGCTGCACCCCATCACGCAACTTCTCGACCGGACGATTTCCATTTTCCGCCGCATGGGCTTCGCGCTCGCGGACGGACCGGACATTGAGACCGAGTGGCATTGCTTCGATGCGCTCAACACGCCCGCCGACCACCCCGCGCGCAACGAGCAGGATACTTTCTACATGCCCGATGGCCGCTTGCTGCGCACCCACACGAGCACCGTGCAGATTCGCACGATGGAAAAAGCCGCACCGCCCATCCGCATCATCGCCCCCGGCGCAGCGTACCGCCGCGACGAAATCGACGCCACCCACCTCGCGCAGTTCACACAAATGGAAGGGCTTTACGTCGATGAAGGCGTCTCCATCGCAGACCTCAAAGGCACGCTGGAGTTCTTCTTCCGCGAGCTATTCGGTAACGACGCGAAGTTTCGTTTCCGCCCGCATTTCTTCCCATTCACCGAGCCGAGCTACGAAGTCGATATCAAGACGAGCATGCTCGGCGCGAGCGACCGCTGGCTGGAAATCGCCGGCTGCGGCATGGTTGATCCCGCCGTCCTCGAAGCCGTGAACACCAAGCGGAAAGACCGCGCATTTGATCCCGAAAAATACACCGGCTTCGCATTCGGCTTCGGCCTCGACCGCCTGGCGATGATCATGAGCGGCACGCCCGACATCCGCTATTTCACCAACAGCGACCAACGCTTCCTCGGGCAGTTCTGAGCCGCTTTACATTCCAACCTGCTCCAACATCACAGCCCCATTCGGCAGCAAGTCCAAGCCAGCGCCCGATTTCTGTAGCAGCACACCGCCAAACTTCGTCCGTTCGCCATCCAGCAGCAGCGAGCCGCTGAACTCGCCCGTCTTCGCTTTCAGCTTCATCGAAAATCCATCCAGCAGCGGATTGCCAAACGTCAGACGATTGTCCGTGCCGAGCGTCAGCGCCGCCGCTCCGCTCGTGGCGTTCAGCGCGGAGAGCGCACGTTCCCCACGACCGGGCGGCGTGTATCGCTGCGCGAAAAGGCGCGGCTCGGAAGTGAACGACGCGAACGGATACTTCGCGCTGACCTCGCGGGCGCTGGACCAGAACGCGATGCCGTCGAGGTCGCTGTCTGGCTTATCGGCAAAGGCGAGCGGGGCGCTGAATGAGCTGCTGCCTTTATCCAGCGACACGTAGAGCGGCACGCGATTGCCGCTGGTGATTGCCGTGCCTGCGGAAAACTTCGCCCCATTCGCCAGCCGCCCTTTGAACTTCACACCACCACCCGCCGACACGCGCCCCGTGCCGATGCCGTAGCCAACTGGCGCAGGTGCGGTGCCCGGCTCGATTGCCAGCGTGTAAACGCCCGCCTGCACAGCCGGTGTGTCGCGGGGAAATTTCACCGTCGGCCAGGCATTGAGCGCCATCGTCGTCGCCCTATCCGAGAGCAAGCCCGTCACGGGCGAATCCGGCGTCGCCGTGTCCAGCGCGAGCAACACATCCAGAGTGGGGTCGCCCTTCAGCCCGCCCGAAAACGTCCCCGTCCCATCAAACGCTCCTTTGAGCCGCAGCTTCTCGCCGCCGATAGTGAACTGCGCCGTAAAAGCCCCGCTCCTCGCCAGCGCCAAACTCACCTCCCCACTCTTAGAATGCGCCAGCGGCTCCGCGCGAAGCAACCCGAGATAGACGGCAGCGATTTCATCATACGGGTTTTCCACGAGCACCGCGTGCAACGCCGCGCCTCCCTCCATCACGAATGACACGCGCTTGCTGTTCGATACGACCGCGCCTTCCCATCCGGCAAAAATCCATCCCTTCGCTGGTTTGGCTTCGGCGGGGCGTTGAGAAATTTACTCCACTGGAACCAACACGCGCTTTGTCGTAAAAATACGCCCTTTGTAATCCTTCTCCATTTCCCGCAAGCGCCGCCCCATCTCAAACGGATCGTTGTTGCAATCCGCAGCCTGCTTACGGCGGATTTCGCGCAGCCATTCGAGGCCATCATCAAATTTTGCAGGCTTCTTTGTTGTCGTTTTCATGAATCAGTTTCGAGTAAATCAAATCGTGTGACGAGCAGCGGCGTCTCAAAGCCCATCATCCGGTTGATGGACTCAATATGCCCTCGTTTGTTTGGATTGGCAATGTGCTTGCAGTTCTAAGTCGCGAGGGTTTGGCAGCCGTAAAACGTCGCCAACGCGAGATGTCGCGCATCACCCGTCGCGTCGGCTGGCATCAGCTTGTTCTTCACATACACTGCCACAAGTTCATCCACTTCCGTTGATGATTGCATCAGAGCCAGAGCCTTCAGCAAATTGATGCTCCTTGTCCGCTTTGGCTCCGGCGCGTCCTTCGGTTCCGCAATGACCGCGAGCGACGTCACCAGTTCATCCCGTAACCGCGCAATATCCCACTATTCCCGCGTCCAATCCCGCCGCACCTGAAACTGTGCCGCTGGCCGCGTCTCAAAGTAAAAACTCGGTATGCTCGTTTCGATGTAGATCAGTTGGCTCATCGCGGCTGACCGTAGCCGCAACGATCACGATCCCGCAAGACCCGCATCACTCCTCCACCTGCACCACATAAAACATCGCCGCCGCCCCCGCTGGCACGGTCGAATCCGTCCAGCTCGTCAGCGGCGCAGTGCCCAGCAGCGCGGAGGCGACCACATCGTTGTTCGCAAAATCGGCAGTGGCAGAGCGGTAAATCGTGTAAGTCTTCCCCGCCACAGCGGCCCAACTCAGCGTCACGCTTCCATTCGCATTGCGCACGGGCGTGTAGGCGATGAACCGCGAAGTGGGCAGATTCGGATTCGTCCCCGCCGTCAATTCCGCCGCATCGCTCATCCCGTCGCCGTCCGAGTCCGTTCGCAGCGGATTCGTCATACTCACGCTCGT
>JAYSTZ010000527.1:0-7754 GCA_043719365.1 Verrucomicrobiaceae bacterium
GCCGGAGTTTCAGCGCACGATGGGGACGGATGAGTTCCACTATCTGCTCGGCAAATACGTGGCGGCGCGGGAGAAGAAACTCGGGCTGAGCGAGACGAGTGTGTTGGCGGCGGCTTACAAATATGGCGTGCCGATCTTCACGAGCAGCCCCGGCGATAGCAGCATCGGCATGAACGTCGCCGCGATGTCCTTGCGCGACTCAAAGCTGCTGATGGATGTGAACCGCGATGTGAACCAGACCGCAGCGATCGTGTACGCGGCGAAGTCTGCGGGGGAACTGAGCAGCGTGTTCATCCTCGGCGGTGGTTCGCCGAAGAACTTCATGCTGCAAACGGAGCCGCAAATTCAGGAGGTGATGGGCATCGAGGAGCGCGGGCACGACTACTTTCTCCAATGCACCGATGCGCGCCCCGACACCGGCGGCCTGAGCGGTGCGACGCCTGCGGAGGCGGTGAGCTGGGGGAAGATCGACCCGGATAATCTGCCCGGCTGTGTCGTGTGCTACGCAGACTCGACGATCACTTTACCCATCATCACCGCCTACGCGCTGACGAAAGCCAAGCCCCGCAAACTCAAGCGCCTCTACGACCGCCGCGACGCGATGCTGGAGACGATCCGCGCGATGTATCTCAAGCACGGCCAGGTCAAAAAGATCGAACACCGCACCGACCTCGACAAAAAAAAGAAGCCCGTAAAAGGACGCAGCGGCAGGAGCGTGACGGGGACGAAACGGTAGGGCGCGATGAGCAAAGACGGGCTGCATCCGCGCAACCGGTTTCGCGAGCTGTATGATTTCGCGGAGCTGTCCGCTTGCTCCCCTTCCCTTTCGGCGTTCGTTCGACCGAATGCGTATGGCGATGCTTCCATTGATTACGCCGACCCGAAGGCGGTAAAGGCGCTGAACCAAGCGCTGCTCATTCACGGCTACGGCCTGAAACTGTGGGACATCCCGGATAGTTATCTTTGTCCGCCGATTCCCGGCAGGAGCGACTACATCCATCATCTCGCCGACTTGATTGGCCCCGCAGCAGAACGAACTATTTTCGACGTAGGCACGGGAGCGAACTGTATCTACCCGCTCATCGGCGCGAGCGAATATCGCTGGCGATTTGTCGCCACGGACATCGATCCCGTTGCGGTGCGCTGGGCGCAAAAGCTCGTCGCCTCAAACCCCACGGTGGCTGCGCGAATCGAGTGCCGGTTGCAGCGTTCGGCGATGGAATGCTTCAAGGGCGTGATGAAGCCGGGCGAGCTTTTCGACGCGACAATGTGCAATCCCCCTTTCCACGCGTCTGCTGCGGAAGCGGCTGCGGGCACGCGCCGAAAAGCGATAAATCTCGGCAATAAGAAAGCCGTCCTCAATTTCGGAGGAACGAGCGGCGAGTTGTGGTGCGAAGGCGGCGAGCTTTTCTTTTTGCGACGCATGATCGCGCAGAGCGTGGAGTGCGCGAACCAGTGCCGCTGGTTCACCACGCTTGTTTCAAAAAGCGAAAACCTCCCGAGCCTCCAGAAGGCACTCAAGGCCGCAAGAGCAGCCGAGGTAAAGATTATCGAAATGACGCAGGGGCAAAAGAAGAGCCGCATTCTCGCGTGGACCTTCCAAAGGTAATTCGCGGCGAGGCGCAGAGAACGGGATTGCCAGCGGCCCGCTGCGGAAGTAATCCGACCCAGTATGAAAATCCCGTCCATCCTTCTCAGCATTTCCGTAGCAACCTGCATCGCCGGTGACTGGCCGCAATGGCGCGGACCGAACCGCGACGACAATTCCACCGAGACCGGTCTGCTGAAGACGTGGCCCGCTGAAGGCCCCAAGCGCGCGTGGCTCTTTGAAAACGCTGGGATGGGCTACGCGGGCTTCAGCGTCGCGGGCGGCAAACTCTTCACGCTCGGCACTCGCGATGGAAAGGAAATCCTCCTCGCGCTCGATGCAAACTCGGGCAAGGAACTTTGGGCATCGCCCATCTCAGACATCCTCGGCAACGGCTGGGGCGACGGCCCGCGCAGCACGCCGACGGTGGATGGCGCACGCGTGTTTGCGATGAGCGGAAAAGGCAGCCTCGTTTCCGCCGACGCAGCCACCGGAAAAATCGCATGGACCGTCACAATGTCCTCGCTCGGCGGCTCGACGCCCGGATGGGGCTACACGGAGTCGCCGCTGGTGGACGGCAAGAATGTCATCGTCACGCCCGGGGGAAACAAAGGCACGATGGCCGCGCTCGATAAGGAGACTGGAGCGGTCGTGTGGCAGAGCGCCGAAATCACCGAAGGCGCGCAGTATTCCTCGATCGTCACGGCGACCATCGACGGGAAAAAACAATACATTCAGCTCGTGATGCAAACGCTATTCGGAGTCGATCCTGCGAACGGGAAAGTGCTCTGGCGTTCCTCATGGCCGGGCCGCACCGCAGTCATCCCGACGCCCATTGTGAAAGGCGACGAAGTCTTCGTGAGCAGCGGCTACGGCGTGGGCTGCAAGAAAGTGAAAATCTCGGGCAGCGAAGTCACGGATGTCTTCATGAATAAAGACATGGAGAACCATCACGGCGGCGTGATTCTCGTCGGCGACAATCTCTTTGGGCACAGCGGCAAATCCGGCTGGACGTGCATGAACTTTGCCGACGGCTCCGTGAAATGGACCAATAAAGGCGTGGGTAAAGGTGCCGTGGCCTATGCTGACGGGATGCTTTATACACTCGGCGAGAAGAGCGGCGAAGTCGCACTCGTCGAAGCCTCCGCCACCGGCTGGAGCGAAAAAGGAAAATTCACCCTCAACCCGCAGGCCGCAGCCCGAAACCCGAAAGGCGCGATCTGGGTTCACCCGGTCATCGCAAACGGAAAGCTGTATCTCCGCGATCAGGAATTGATCTCCTGCTACGACGTGAAAGCGTCGAAGTAGCCGGTGGAAATAGTCCATCGCGGCGGTCTGTATCTTCCCGCCCACGACCTATGGCTCGACCCGCAAAAGGCGAAGCCATTCGCCTTCGTATCGCACGCACACAGCGACCACACTGCGCGGCATAAATCGGTATTCTGTACGCCCGAAACTGCCGCCATCATGCGCGAGCGGCTGGGCAAAAACCGTGTCGAACATACGGCGACGTTCGGCGAAACGACCCATCTACTCAGCGGAAAAGCGACGCTCCTTTCCGCTGGTCACGTGCTCGGTTCAGCACAAATGTTCTTCGAGAGCGACAATGGCTCAATGCTTTACACGGGCGATTTCAAAATGCGCCCGAGCCTTAGCGTTCCTCCCGCTCAATGGTGCAAGGCAGATACGTTCGTGATGGAGACAACATTCGGCCTGCCCAAATACCGGATGCCGCCCACAGATGAAGTGCTCGCCGCAATCATGGACTGGTGCCGCACCCAGCTCGCGGACGGTATCACGCCGATCCTTTTCGCTTACTCGCTGGGCAAAGCGCAGGAGCTCGTCTGCGCACTCACAGCCGCCGGACTCACTCCGATGCTCCACGATGCCGCATGGAAAATCTGCGAGCTCTATCGCGAGCATCTCCCTGTATTTCCAGACAGCTACCGCCGCTGGAAACCGTCCGAGAGCGCGGGTCACGTCGTTATCTGGCCGCACACACGGGATAAGGGGGAACTTGACCGCCGGTTCGGAAATTACCGCGCCGCCGCGGTCACCGGATGGGCCGTTGAGAGCAGCGCGAAATTTCGCTACGGATGCCACGCTGCGTTCGCACTGAGCGACCATGCGGACTACGATGAGCTTCTTCGTGCCGTCGAACTCGTGCAGCCAAAACGCGTGCTCACGGTCCACGGCTTCGCCGCTGAATTCGCGACCGACCTACGCCGCCGGGGCGTCGAAGCCTGGGCGCTCACGCAGGAGAATCAAATGGAACTGCCGCTTTAGTTGCCGCCGCGTCCGCCGGGGCGTCCACCACCACCGCCGCCGTTCCTGAATCCTCCGAACCCACCTGCTCCAGCATCCTGGCCGCCTTGCTTTGGATTGAGAATTCCAGCAACGGTTTCCGGTTTCAAATTCTGGTTCTGGGCCTGCGTTCCCTGGATGATCGCCGCGGCATTGGCCTGATCAGCCTTCACCAATTCGCGACCGACCTGATAAGCAGTGCGATTCATCCGATCCGGGTCGGTGATCGTCGAAATCTGTGCCCATGCCGCCTTCGGGTCTTTCTGCGCGATATCACCCAAAAGCCGACCGCGTGCGGAGTCCATATCCGGACTGACCGGCTGGCTGCTCACGTATTTGCTCGCAGCAGCAAGGTCTGCCTTCGCCCAATTTCCGATCGATTCGCCCAAAGCCCGGCGCTTTGCATCGCCACTGTCGGCTTTGCTGGCGATCCATTGTGTCGTGCCCGCTGGGTCTTTCTTGGACAGCGAGTCAGCAACCTGCTGCAAATACTGGTCGCGGAAAGCACCGGCCGGGAGCGAATCAAGATACGTTTTCGCGGAATCTGCACCACGCTGACCGATCATCTCATTTGCAAGCGTATCCACCATCCGGTCACCGAAACGCCCAAGTTCCATCGACGATGCCGTGGACAAGGCCTTATCGAGGTCCGTCTTAGCAAGCTGGCTCACCACGCTGAGCAACGCGAAGTTATCCTTCGGCGCTCCTTCCGCCTGGTCTCCACCAGGGCCACCCCGTCCGAAATCCATCGTGATACTTGCGCCATCCGTCTTTGCCCACAGCAACGCCGCATCTGGCGAAAGACGTGTCCAAGTCCGAAGGGCGGAGCTTGTCGCCATGAACTTCTCGCCACCTTCCAATTTGCTCGAATACGCCATTGCGCCCTTTGGATCGAGCTGAACGTACTTTGACATGAGCATCGAGATTTCCGTGAACCGCGCGCCGCCGCCCGGACCACGATTGCGGCCACCGCCCGCCATGATCACTTTTAGTGCGGACTCAATGTCCTCGGGCGAATTGAGCGCTTCGAGGAGCTTCATGAAATTCTGCATCCGGAAGAGCTCGTCTTCCTGAGCCATCACGCGCTTCAACCAGTCTTCCATCGGCTGCCCGCCCGTGATTTCGCCAACCGTCGGCGCGGTGCCGGTTTTCCCGGCTGATTCCGACGAAAAGACTCCGCCAACCCTGCTGTCACCGCCCACGTTGACGGCGTCCACGCCACCGGCTTTCGGCGCCGTCACCACTTTTGGCGGCGTAATTGGAGCCTCCAGCCAGCTCGATGCACGGCCGATCGAAAAGCCGACGACTGCAAATAGCAGGCAGCCTCCCGCGATGAGGATGTTACGTTTCTTGTCGTTGGTTTGGATCGGCAATGGCATGGGTCAGATGGTTTAGATGGTTTAGACGGACTTCGGGTGAAACCCACAAACCTCTTCAAAGTTGCGGGAATAATTTCTACCGTCCTACGTAAATCGCGTCATCGGGCCACTCTTTCACGAGGTAGCCGTTCCTCATATTCACGGGCACCACGTAGTTCCGCATCACCCGAACAGGAGCCAAAAGGCGCATCGTCCGGATTTCCTCAATGCAGTCGTGCCCATGGTTGCGGCGAAGGCTTGGAATGAGTTTCTCATGCACCGTCTGCACGAGGGCCTGGTCGCTTTCCGCCTCAATGATAAGAATCATAGCGAGATGCCCGTCCATTTCCGCCACGTGGCTTTCAATGATGCTCTCGGTGAAAACGCTGCGCACTTTCGGTTCATTGCGGATGTCTTTCAGCAGACGATCCAGCGTCACGCCGAGTTTGAATTTGATCGTGTAGTGCTGGCGAATCAGATTTTGCCCGGTTCCGCTCACGCCGAGATCGACGTTTGTGTGGTAGCTCAGAATCCCGTCTTCTTCGAGCTTCTGCCGCTTCCGCGCGACCGTCCGGATATTGATACCGGATTGCAGTCCGATAGCGTTATCGCTGTTGCGTGGGTCGCGTACGAGGGCGCGGAGGATGATTTTGTCGTGGTCGTCGAGTTCTCGGTGCATGGCGGAAAATGAAACACGGCATCGAAAATGAGCGACAGAAAAATTGCGAGCCTTTCGAAGCAAATTTCTCCGCGTGACAGCCCTGCTCTATCGTGATTCCTTCGCACCCTTATGAAGAAACTCCTTTCTACCATGCTCGTACTCGCAGCAGCCGTCGGCTTCCAAGCCCGAGCCGCTGAAGAGAAAAAAGAAGACGCAAAACCCGCCGCCGCTGTCGAAGAAGTCGCGGTCATCAAAACCAATGTGGGCGAAATGGTCCTCGAGTTCTGGCCCGACGTCGCGCCAAAGCACGTCGAGAACTTCAAGACCCTCGCCAAAAAAGGCTTTTATGATGGCACATGCTTTCACCGCGTCATCAAAGGCTTCATGATCCAAGGCGGCGACCCGCTGACCAAGGATGACGCCAACGCAGCCCGCTGGGGCACCGGAGATCCCGGCTACAAAATCAAAGCGGAGTTCAACGCGAAATCCCACATCCGTGGCGTGCTCAGCGCCGCTCGCAGCAACGACCCGGATTCCGCTGGCAGCCAATTCTTCATCTGCCACGACAAGGCGACCTTTCTCGACGGGAAGTACACCGCCTACGGCAAGCTCATCAAAGGCGACGACGTGCTGGAGAAAATCAACACCACCGAGACCGGTGCGAATGACCGCCCAGCCGTGCGCATGAACGTCGAGAGCGTGAAAATCATCCCCCGCAGCGAACTCAAATAACCGACGCCAAATTCACCAAGGCCCGGCGTCGTGCGCAGTCACCGCGTCGGGCCTTTTTTGCGGTCAACTTTCATAAACCCTTGAAACGGTCCATTTAACCCGAACGCCGCGATTGCAGTCCGCAGATTGCGCCGATTTACGCAGATTATCATGCCCCAGATTCGCTGTGAAGAACTGTGCAGGCCGTCCACCTGCCTAATCTGCGCAATCTGCGGACAAAAAGCGGTGTTTGGGTTTAGCGAGCCTGCGGGCCATGACCCAGCTTTGCAGCAGGTCTTTACACATAGTACAAGCGCTAAATTATACCATCTTTCTAAATTAACATGACACATTGACTCTGAGCGAAGCGTTTAGTTGAACCTGCAACCACGAGCGACCAATGAGGCGAAGAACACTGCCGGGATACTCCCAAAACCTTCGTAAGGTTGCCTTCATGTCTGCGCGGAGTTTAGGGAGCGTTGCATGCACTCGATTGGCGATGTCGTCCTTCACGATATCCCAGAGCTGTTCGCACGGATTGAGCTCCGGAGAGTAGGGCGGCAGGTCTATGATTCGCACCCGCTTGGGCAACCGTGCATCGCCGTCCCGAAGATGGAACCCAGCTTGGTCTCGGATGATGACGTGGATGGCTTCCGGGTCTGTCTCGGCGAGGTCGCTTAAGTAACTCGCATCCCACTCCAAATTCACTCCGGGCAGGTGGGCAAAATGCGCATCTCCGCCAACGAGCGAGAGCGCCCCGTAGAGGTAATCCCACTCGTATTTGATCTGCCGCGTGACGACGGGACGCTGCCCTTTACGGGTCCACACCCGTCGCATTTGCGTGTGCAAACCAAAGCGCGCCTCATCCATCATCCACACCTTCACTCGGCTCCCGGCCTTAATCGCCAGACTTTCGAGCTTTGCGCACAGCTCCTCTTTGAACTCTTGTTCCGCTCCCGGCTTTTTCTTGGAGTGACTGGGGCGCGGCACCCTCAGCACTCCGCCGGCTTTTTTTAACCAGTTCCATACGCTCGCATAGGGCCGGTCAATACCATGCACTTTTTTCAACCAGCGCCGCGCCTGCCCGGCATTGACAAACTCATGGGCCGCGAGCTTCGCCTTGAGTTCCTCC
>JAYSTZ010000528.1:0-3258 GCA_043719365.1 Verrucomicrobiaceae bacterium
GCGGGCCGTAGTCGAAGACGCTCGGCTCGTCGATCACGTCGGGCAGATGTTTCGGGTGACGCGGCGGGAAGCCGTAGTGACGGCCCTTTTCGATATGCAGCAGCTCGTCGAACGGATTCCCGTTCGCCAGCCACGTCGCGCCTTCCTGCTCGGTCATGAAAAGGTCGCCGGCTTTGTTGAACTGCGCGCCGACCGGATAGCGGATGCCCGTGCAGATCGTCTCGCGCTTTGAGAAATCCGCGGAGATGCGCTGCACCGTGCCGCGCTCGGTCTTGATGTCGAAATGCGATTTGCCGTCGGCGTCGAGGAGGTAGGCGTTGTTGTAAGCGCTCACGCCGAGGCCGAAGTAAATCGAGCCGTCCGGAGCGAGCGCGAGCCCGAGCGCATCCACGCTGCCGCCGCCGCCGGGCGACTTCTGCTTTTCCCAGCCGCTCGCTACGATGATTTGTTCGTCGCCGCGGTGGTCCCCGTTTTTGTCGGGGATGAAAAGGATGCGCCCCGCCGTCGCCACGAACACGCCGTCGCCGCGCGGGTCGCCCTTCGGCGTGAGCGCCATGCCGATGACGTTTTTCAAATCGGGGCTCTCCCAATAAAGCTCGGCTTTGTCCTCGCTGCCGTCGCCGTCCGTGTCGCGCAGCAGCCAGATTTTTCCGTTGTATGCGCCGGCCACGAGCACGCCATCGTGGCGGTAGCGCAAGCAGTCGATGTTCGTCATTTTGAGCGGCAGCTCGCGCACTTCAAATCCGGGGACGAACATCTGGACGGGCTGCGGATTGGCGACGGGGATGAGCGGCTTGCTGCCTGCGGAACTGCGCAGGCCGTTGTGTTTCGCGAGGAGGTATTTCTCCACCGCATCGCGCTCTGCGCCCGGCAATGCGCGGCGGTAGATGAGCAGCTCGGCGATGTCGCCTTCGAGAAAGCTGGCCGCATACGCCGGGTGGCCTTCATTGGAGTAACAGCGCGCGCCGACGGTTAGCTCTTCCATCGAGATCGGCTCGGGCTTTCTCGGGCGGGAGTTCTCGTCGTTTCCGTCCGCGCGGAGTCGCACGGAAGCAGCATCCGCGGTGAGCGTAAAGACGTGGAACGTCCCGAAATCGAACTGCGTTTTGAGCACGTTTTTCTCGCCGCCGCCGCCTGCGCATTCGGCGTTCAGCCATGAGAGCGTGGGACTTCCTTTGCCGCCGAGATCAAGGTTCAGTCCGCTCGTGTAGTCGTTTTGTCCGGTGCGATTCAGCGCGAAGAATCCGCGAAAGTATCCGGGATTGGAGCGCGGCGCGGCGACGACGAAAACAGTCGCCTCATCCATCGCGACGCCTGGCGCACCGGACAGGAAATCGTCTTTCCCATCGAATCGCACAAACGCCGCGCCCGCGCTGGAGATGAGCATTGGCCTGGCATCAAGCAATGGCTGGCGGACATCGCGGCGATTGCCCGAGCCGTCGAGCCAGATTTCCAGTTCTCCATTTGCGGCGAGCGGAATCTTTCGCGCAGTGCGTGCGGCATTCTGCGCGGCGGCGTCGAGCCAGACTGCGAGCGCGTCGTTGGGCGAGAGTTTGGCGTCTGCCCAAGGTTCGACGGCGATGCTGGAAAGGACGAACGGGACGGAAAGGACGGAAAGGACGGAAAGGACGGAAAGGACGGCGAGTCGCATCTTGCGAGATTGCGCGACACATTGCGCGGCATCAAGCGGCTTTCCCCCGGTACACCAAAACAGCAGCCCGGCACGGATGCCGGACTGCTGTGTGGGAAATAATTGAGGTGCTTTTTAGTAAGCGGCTTGAGCGCCCTTGAGATTCTTCTTTTGAATCCAAGGCATCAGCGAGCGGAGCTTGGCTCCGGTCTTTTCGATGCCGTGCTGCTCGCCCTTTTTCATCAGCGAGTTGTATTTCTTATAGCCGCCGTTGACTTCTTTGATCCACTCCTTCGCGAACTTGCCGCTCTGGATGTCTTTGAGCGCGGCTTTCATGCGCTTCTTCACGGATGCGTCGATAATCTTCGGTCCGACGGAAACGTCGCCCCACTTCGCTGTCTCGGAGATCGAGAAGCGCATTCCGGCGATGCCGCTTTCATTCATCAAATCGACGATCAGCTTCAACTCGTGGAGGCACTCGAAGTAGGCCATCTCGGGCGAGTAGCCAGCTTCCACCAACACTTCAAAGCCAGCCTGCACCAGCGCTGCCGTGCCTCCGCAAAGGACGGTTTGTTCGCCGAAAAGGTCGGTCTCGGTTTCTTCCTTGAAGTCGGTCTCAATGACGCCGGCGCGGGTTCCGCCCACACCTTTCGCCCATGCGAGCGCGATTTTCTTCGCAGCCGGGCCGCCTTGATAAACTGCGATGAGCGCTGGAACGCCTTTGCCTTCGAGGAACTGACGGCGCACGATGTGGCCGGGACCTTTTGGTGCGACGAGGATGACGTTCACATTCTTCGGCGGGACGATGGTCTTAAAGTGAATGGAGAAGCCGTGGCTGAAGAGCAGCGTCTTGCCCTTTGTGAGGTTGGGCTCGATGTCTTTCTTGTAGGCTGCAGCTTGCTTGGTGTCGGGCAGTGCGACAAAAATCACGTCTGCTTGTTTCACCGCTTCTGCGGAGTCGAATACTTCGAAGCCTTTGTCTTTAGCGACTTGGATCGATTTAGAGCCGGGGTAGAGGCCGATGATGACCTTGACGCCAGATTCCTTGAGGTTGAGTGCGTGTGCATGACCCTGCGAGCCGAAGCCGAGGACTGCACAGGTTTTGCCTTTGAACACGCCGAGATCGGCGTCTTTGTCAGTGTAGATTTTTGCCATAAAAGGGGCGCGAGGCTATCCGCAGCTTTCAATTGTGCAAGCGCGATGAACGATTGTTTGCATTTTCACGGCAGGAGAGGCGCTTTTTATCTCGCCAAGCAGGCCGCGCTGGCTAAATCGCTGCCCCTCTCACATGAGCAAAAAATACAACGTCGCTATCATCGGTTACGGCTGGGCCGCCACTGCACACATCGCCGCCATCAACGCTTCCTCGCAGGCGCAAGTCACAGCCATCTGGTCTTCGCGGAAGCTGGACGATGCGGAACTGAGCGCAAAACACGGCTCGCCCATCAAGAGCTACACGGACTTGAGCGCGATGCTCCGGGCGGACGATATTCATGTGGTGGACATCACGAGCTACCCGAACCAGCACGCGGCGCAGTTCATCGAGGCGGCGAAAAACGGCAAGCATATCATCGTGGAGAAACCGCTCGCGATTGAATGGAGCGAGATTTTGGCAATGAAGCAGGCGG
>JAYSTZ010000529.1:0-3256 GCA_043719365.1 Verrucomicrobiaceae bacterium
ATGCCTTTTCATCGTCCCCGATGTCTCTGTCCGGCTCAGTCCTGTTTTGGCAGCGCCGGTTTGTCTAAAACAAACACTCAATCGATCGACGATGAGCCGCGAGCATTGCCTTGCTCCGCGGGGGCGGAGGGCTTACGCATCGCGGCATGCGTGTGACACTCGTTCAGCTCGACTCGGTGTGGGAAGACAAGCCGGCCAATTTTGCCAAAGTGCGGGCGCTCCTCGCTGCGACGCCGCCGATTGCCGGAGGGCTGCTGGTGCTGCCGGAGATGTTTTCGACGGGCTTCAGCCTGGATCTTTCCGCGACGAACCGCACGGATGATGAACTGGCGTTTTGCGCTTCGCTGGCAAGGGAGCATGGCTGCTGTGTGGTGGCCGGCTGCCTCGAAGCGGCCGGGGATCGCGCGCACAATCTCGCCGCGGCATTTTCGCCGGATGGCGAACTGGTCCGCTATGTGAAGCAGCGTCCGTTCACCGGGGCAGGCGAGGACGCGGCGCATGTCGCGGGGGATGCGCCCGCTGTTTTTGCGTGGGGCGGGTGCAGCATCGCGCCGCTGGTGTGCTACGATTTGCGGTTCCCGGAACTTTTTCGGGCGGGGCTGGCGCTGGGGGCGACGGTCTTTGTGGTGATCGCCGCGTGGCCGGTGCGGCGAATCGAGCACTGGCTGACGTTGCTCCGGGCCCGCGCCATCGAGAACCAGGCGTATGTCATCGGCGTGAATCGCACGGGGAACGAGCCGCTGTTCGCCTACGCGGGCCGGAGTATCATCGTCGATCCGCACGGCGATATCGTCCTCGACGCGGGTGAAACGGAGTGCGCCGTGAGCGCGGAGATCGACCCGGCGCTGCCCGTGAGCTGGCGTGCGGAATTTCCCGCGGTGCGCGATTTCCTCAGCTCGCGCGGGCGCGCTTGAGTCGCTGGAGCAGCTTGAAGAATTTCACGGTGTCGCGCACCGGGTGGATCTTGCTCACTTCGTCGCCATAGACCGTGCTGACTTTTGCCGCGGCAATCTTGCATCCCGCGCGGGCGGCGATGGCGAGCATCTCGGTCTCGAAATCAAATGCGGCGCTTTCCGTGGTGAGGAATTCCGCGGCGAGCGAGCGGTGAAACATGCGAAAGCCGCACTGGGTATCCGG
Source organism: Verrucomicrobiaceae bacterium (assembly GCA_043719365.1). Taxonomy (GTDB): domain Bacteria; phylum Verrucomicrobiota; class Verrucomicrobiia; order Chthoniobacterales; family Chthoniobacteraceae; genus SXWH01. The sequence goes on from JAYSTZ010000529.1 coordinate 1,138, forward strand.
CACGCGCTGCCCGATGACGCGGCTGATGGTCCAGCTCATGTAGCGGTTTGTGCAGCGGCGGACGAACGGCATGTCGCGCACATCGTCCATGCGATTGCCCACGACCATGGGCGCGCCCGTTTCGTTTGCGGCGGCGATAAATGCGGGGATCTCCTCGGGGAGATGCTGCCCGTCGCCGTCGAGGATCAGGATAAACTCGACGCCTTCGCGGGCCAGCAGCGCTTTGAGCCCGGTCTTGATCGCAGCGCCTTTGCCCGCGTTCTTTTCATGCCGCACGGCTTCGCAGCCGGAAGCGAGCGCTTCTTCAAAAGTAAGGTCCGTCGAGCCGTCGTCCACGGCGAGGACGAGGTCGAGTTGCTTCATAGCGCGCCCGGCGACTTCGCGGATGTGCTTCTCCTCGAAGTAACACGGGATCAGCGCGGCGACATTGGCGCGGTTGGCGATGGGCTGTGACATACGCAGCACTTTATAGAAAGAACCGTGCGAGCCGCGAATAACAAAAAGCCCCGCTCTCTCGCGAGAGCGGGGCTTCTGTGATTTACCAGCGGGAGTTACTATTCCAGCAAACTGCCATTTGAGAGGCGAAGCGATAGGAGTCCCTGCGGTGAAGGCCACATTCGCGCTGCCAACTTCCACCCCGTCGGTGACGGTGTAGCTGAAAGGTCGGAGGTAGCCTGCGCTGGCTGAGACGCTGAAAGTGACGACCGTTCCTGCCGCGCTTGCGGCGATGACCGTGATGTTTGCGGGGACCGTCACCACTGGCGGCGTCGTATCCGAAACAGTCACACTGAAGCTCGCGGTGGTGGGGTTCCCTGCGGCATCGGCTACCGAGACATTGACAGTCGTCATCCCGATCGGGAGTACGCTGCCGCTTGCCGGAGCCGCTGTTGGGGTGACTTCGCTCACTGCGTCACTGGCGTTCAAAGTGAATGAAACCACTGCACCTGCTCCACTTGTCGCCTCAGCCACGATATTGGCCGGGACAACGAGCACCGGCGGTGTCGTGTCTCGCACGCGTACCACGAAGCTTCCGGTTGTCGTCGCACTTGCACTATCCGTGGCGCTGACGTTCACCGTCGTATCGCCGATTGGGAACACGCTGCCGCTTGCAGGCGTAGCGATTGCGGGCGCTGTGCCGTCCTCGACATCCGTCGCGCTGACGCTGAAGGTGACTGCTGCGCCTGCGAGGCACGTCGCTTCCACGACCACCGGAGAAGCCGGGAGCACGAGCACTGGCGGCGTGTTGGCCGAGGTGATCGTCACGTTGACGGTCGCTTCATTCGAATATGCCGTTCCGTCAAACGCTTTGAACGCACCCGTCGCCGAGTTCGTGATCACTGCGGCGCCATGAAGGGCCTGCGTCTCGATCGAATCCGGGATTCACCCCGAGCATGTTGCGGTAGTAGGTGTCGATCTTGTTCGAGCCCTCGTAAAGGACGGCGTTAAACGTGCCGACTTCGTACGCATCAGCGTAACCGTAGTAAGCCGTCCTCTGCATGATGAAAACCCGGCTACCGGCCACACCCGCGGTGTGGTAGAGCGAGCGGGAGAGGTTCCCGTTCGAGCCATTTCCGAGGTAAAGGTCATCCCACAGCGCATAAACGCCGTTCCCACTGAACGAAGCGAGAGGCACGTTCGTGTACGTCGATGTAGCACCGGTGAAAAACAGAATGCCGTTCGTGCTCATTCGCACCTCGGTGTAGTCCACCCCGCCGAAGCGGAATGTAAAGCCGATGGGAAGCGCTGTGGCCGAGACTGCATCATCCGGGTTGTTGAAGTTGCCGTTGGCGACTGTCAGAAGGTTTGGTGTCACGTACTGGGTTTCGACGCCACGCGATACGCTGCCTGCCCCGATAAAGAGCGCGACGATCGCGATGATTTGAGACAGCCAAAGGGAGATTCGCCCTCGCATCATAGGTTTCCGACTGCCCGCCGAGTGAGCGGCGGCAGGGCTGGTTTCTTACATCAGCTCCATTGTTTTTATTGCTTGCCGGTTTCTTCCCCTAGAGTTTAGAGCCTGTAGAGTATTATTTCGCGGCTTTTCGCGCCTTTCCCGGGCCATCCATCGTCGTTTCTAGGATAATCAGCACGCCCTGCCCCCATTCGCACCCCCCCACCC
>JAYSTZ010000530.1:0-3255 GCA_043719365.1 Verrucomicrobiaceae bacterium
GCGCCAGCCTTGCAGGGCGGCGTCCACTTTCTCCGGCGCGGCGGCGGCGGAAGCGGGTGCTGGAGTTTTCTTCGGGGCGCGATCGGGTTTTGCGTTGTCGCGGATTTTGCCTTGGCCTTCCTCTTCGGGGCGATACTTCGCGGGATCAAAGTCGGGATTTGGGACGGGCAGGACGGCGCTGGTATCGGTGAGGAATTTTGCAATGAGGGCGTCCATGGCTTTCACCCGGTCGGGCTCTTTTACGGCGAGGTCGTTTTTCTCGCCGATGTCTTCGCGCAGGTTGAAGAGCTTCCAGCGGTGCGCGCCGTTTTCGCCCTGAAAGAAAAGGCGGATGAGTTTCCAATTGCCTGCGTGGACGACGACGGATGGCGGCTGCCATTCGGGCACGGGCGGGTTGTGCGGGAAGTAGGTGAACATCGGTCCACGCTCGAACGGCTGTCCGCGCAGGGCGGGGACGATGCTTTTTCCGTCGAACGGGATGTCGGCGGGGCGCGGCATGGCGAGGAGTTCGAGCAGCGTGGGGAAAAAGTCGGTGCTCTGGATCATGGCTTCGCTGCGAGTGCCGGCGGCGGTGATCCCGGGGGCGCTGACGATGCACGGGACGCGGATGCCGCCTTCAAACGTGGTCGCTTTTCCGCCGCGGAGCGGTGCGTTGCTGGTGGGGACGACGCCGTCCACGTCGCTATACATGTTGCCGCCGTTGTCGGAGGTGAAGACGACGATGGTTTTGTCTGCGAGCTTCAGCCGGTCGAGCGTGTCGAGCAGCGTGCCGATGGCGTCGTCCATGCTCTCGACCATCGCCGCATACGTGGGGCAATGCTGCGGGTCGGCGGGGTCGGCGGTCTTCGCGTAATTGTCGATGAGCGCCTTCTTCGCGTCGAACGGCGCGTGGACGCTGAACATCCAGTAGTTGAGGAAAAACGGCTCGTCTTTGTGTTTCTCCAAAAAGGCGACGGCTTCCTTAGCCATGCGGTCTTCGATGTGCTCGTCGGGCACGGCGGGGTCTGCGTCGAAGTCCTTGAACTTCCACGGCGCGACGTAGCTGCCCGCGGGTCCGGGTCCGGGCCAGTGCGGGACATCGACATCGAAGCCCTGCTGAAGCGGCGAATACGGCTCGGAGCCGAGGTGCCATTTTCCAAAATGCCCGGTCGCGTAGCCCGCTGCATCCAGCGTCTCGGCGAGCGTGGTGTAGGTGGTGTCCAGGCGCGTGACGGGAACCGGCTCCACGGCTTTGCTCCACGGCGCGGCCTTCACGCCGGGCGTGGCTTTCAGCACGACTTTTACCTCGTGGCAGTTTGGAGTGGTGACGCCCGTGCGCGCGGGATGCAGGCCCGTAAGAATGCTCGATCTCGTCGGCGAGCAGAGTGGGCTGGCGGAATACGCGCGGGTGAAAAGCATCCCGCGTTTCGCGAGGCGTTCGAGGTTCGGGGTCTTGTGGAACTTCGTCCCGCCGTAGAGCGTGGTGTCGGACCAACCGAGGTCGTCGGCAAGGATGAGCAGGACGTTCTTCTTTTGCTCAGCGGCGTGCGCGAGAGTCGAAAGCAGAACTACGCAAAGTGCGCGCAGCAGCATGTGATGGATTGTGGAGTTTTTCAAAGTGATGACCTGGAAACAGTGCGCAGTTCGCCGTGACGAATCGAGAGCAATGATGTGCACGAACACTTTGTCCGGGCGCGACGGAATCTAACGGAGAAGCCACAGCAATCTTGCGATCCGCAATCGCATGAAGAACTTCACTGCGCCGACCGGTGGGGTGATTCGGTAGGTCTCGCTGATGATGCCCGGCGAGACATTCGCGCTCGACATGAATGCGGCGTTTGCCGCGCCCCACGTGACCCAAGGTCGGTGCTCGCTTGCAGCGCGTAGGCGATGTCGTCCACGGCGGAGGGTCGCTGGTAGGTGAAATCGAATCCACCGGAAACCGGGGTGAGCGTGTAGGCGGTGCGGCCTTGCGAGGCGTCGGTGTTGCTCGTGGCGAGGCCGTATTCGAGTAGCGCGTTGAGTCCGTCGCCGTCGGTATCGGCAGTCGCGGTGCCTGTAAATGTCGTGGCATCGCTCGTGTCCGGCGTGCCGCCGGCGACGAGGCTGGCCCGCCGGTTTGCGGGCACGGTGTGGTCGGGCAATGTCGCGGGTGCGATGAGCACGAGCGTCGCGCCGTTGCCTGCGGGCGGCGTGGGCCACGGGGCGATTGATTGGTAGATGAACGAACGGATTGTCGTGCCTGCGCCGTGGCTGAGTTTGATTTCCTCGCCTTCGTTTTTGAGGTTGTCGCCGCCGTAGCTTCCGGCGATGAGCGCGTTGAGCCCCGTGCCGTAACGCGATTGGAAAGCGGCGAGGTTTTTCACGACGAGCGCGTATCCGCCTGCCGGGATGGCCCATCCAGCAGGGAAGTCAAAATCGACACCCTTGTTAAAGCGCACATCGGTCATGTCCACGGCGAGCGCGCTGACGTGGCGGACTTCGATCCACTCGAACGAATCGCTGCTGAGCCCCGCTGCAATTTCCGCAGCCGTTGCGGGCGACGGGTTGTAGTTCACTTCGCTGATGACGAGCGATTGTTGATACACCGAGACGTCCGGCACTCCGACGGTGAATCAAGCAATATAAGTCTGGCACTTTGTCCCCCCCATGTGAATGGGAGTCCGGTGAATGGGTTGATAGCGTCCCAGTGGAGCGGTTTCATGGTGGAAAAGTGGCGTTTTTGCGGGTGAGTAGCCGGGCCGTTCCGGCCCCGTGGTCTCCGAAAGAGGGGGCAGACGGTGCTGTTCGGGGGCAAGGGGGCCGGACGCCCCCTCTACTTGCGGTTTTTGGGCAAAAATGGCCTCCATCAGAGAAAAACCGGTCACCCCACGGCGTTTGGGGCGCGCCCCAAACGGTTTGGGGCGATCTTTCCGCGGCACGGGGCGCGCCCCAAACGCCAGAAAACTCGCCCCGCACGGCGCGGGGTGCGCCCCAAATCGCAGGAAAATCACCCCATTTCGCATAGGATAACGCGCAGGACGCTTGGACACGCCGATCCGCAGCGAGTGCTGTGTGTTGTTTCGTGATTGGTAGGGCAGGGCCTGCAGGGGCGTAAGAAATAGGTGACCTCGGGTCTATGTCTAGCGGAAAATTGCGGGGGGACGGTCCATCGCACGTTTGAGCTTTCCCATTTCCTCGCGTGCGTGCTCTGCTGCGGGGCTCACGACTATGGCTTCTTCCGTCATCCGCATCGTTGGCGCGCGCCAGCACAATTTGAAGAACCTCACGCTGGAA
>JAYSTZ010000054.1:0-4760 GCA_043719365.1 Verrucomicrobiaceae bacterium
ACGGCACGGATGGCAGCGTGCTTCAGCTTTCTCTCGGCGGTGATGGCGTGAATCTGGCAGCGGCAATCAGGCGCTTCGCCGATCTCGGATAATGCGAACGTCTTCTTCGCGTTGGCCAGCGCCACCGAATAGACAGGCGCGAAACCGTGCCCTTCACCTGCAAACAAGGCCATGAGCGCGAGGTCATCGAACTCCGCGACGATCTTGGGTTTAATTTTGTTTTTGTCGAACCACGCTTCGAGATGCCGCCGGTAGGAGTTCGACACGGTTGGTAAAAGCGCACGCTGTCCATCAAGCGAGGCAGGAAATCCTTTGCGTAATTTGTTCGCCAGCTTGGAGGTTGCGCAGAACGTGATGCCACAGGAGCCGAGCAGCGTGTTGAAAAGCGGGAACTCGTTTTCGCTGCTGGCCGCCTCATCCGCGAGGATCATGTCCAGACGATGCGAGGCGAGGTCGGGCAGGAGTTCATGGAGTTGACCCTCATGACACACGAGCCGCACCGGCGGATCCATTGCCAGCACAGGTTTCAGCAGGGCGAGCACGAGGAGCTTGGGGAGCGAGTCCATGACGCCCACATTAAAGACGGGCACCTTTGCGCCGGATGGATCTTTTAGCGCGCGCACCATTTCCCGCGCTGTGGAGAAAATGTCATCGGCGTATTCCATGGCCAGACGGCCTGCATCAGTCAGGACGAGACCTCTTCCCACCTGCTGGAAAAGCGCGATGCCAAGGGAGTCCTCGATTTGATTGATCTGGGCGCTCACGGATGGCTGCGAGACGTGCAGCTTTTCCGCAGCGGCCCGCAATGTTCCCTCGCGCGCAACGGCCCAAAAGTATCGGAGGTGATGAAAGTTCAAGTTTTCCATGGCCGTAATGATACTTAGATAAAAGCGAAGGGTTCCATCCAAAAGCAGTCATATTCTAATTTTAAGCGAAGCCCTATAACACGTCTCGTATGAAACACATGACTGAAGCACGTAAGGGAGATTGGAGCGCACTTGACGCTTACCTCCGGGACATTCACAGCCAGCCTACGCTGACCGAGGAATCGCTCGTTGAAACCGCCGCGCGCGCCTCCAGGGGCGATGTAGCCGCACAGGAGCTACTCGTTCGCAGCCACTTGCGACTGGTCGCCTCGATTGCGCATCAATATGGCGGCTACGGTCTGCCGCTCGCGGACATCATCTCGGAAGGCAACATTGGGCTCATTCGCGCAGCGGAACTCTACGACCCGAAATTCGGGACGAAGTTCTCCACGTATGCTTCAGTATGGGTCAAACAACGCATCCATCGCGCCATTACGAAGATGGCCCGAGTCGTCCACATTCCGGTCTGGCGCTCACAGCGTCTGCGCAAAGTCGCTCGCATGAACGAAGAACTCAGCTCCCAGTTGGGACGGCCTGCGACGGAGGAAGAACTATCGGATCGCCTCGGCCTCACTCCGGCGGAATTCGCCGAACTTCAAGGCGACCGTCTGCAAGTTTCATCGCTAGACGCCCCGCTGACGCCCGGCGACGAGACTTCGGATTCCGCAATGTCCGGCTTGATGGACGAATCGACTCCCGACGCATTCTCGGAAGTCAACGACCGCGAGCTGAAGGAAGAACTCATCAGCGCTCTGCATGACCTGGACGACCGCGAATTGGAAGTCATCAGCGCGAAATACGGGTTACAGGCGGAGGGCTCCGTGTCGTTCCGCGAAATCGGACGCCGCTTCGGGCTGAGCCACGAATGGGTCAGGCGCATGGCCGAGATGGCGTTGGTGAAAGTGCGGCGCTCATTCGATAGCGCGGGTAAAATCCCATCGCAAGAGCATCAAAAGCGGCGCAGCCGGGTGACCGAACGGATCGCCCGACTTGCGCGGAACGCCGCGTCACGCTGCCAGCTCGCGAGGGCGTAAGCGGTGCGCCAGCGGTGCCCCGAATGTAATTCGCTCGCCGATTGCAGCTCCGGCTTGCGTCGGCGGGCGGTCTCGGGTGTTGTGCGCGGCGAATGAATTCATCTCTATTTGATCTCACAGGAGAAATTGCTGTCGTCATTGGCGCGACAGGCGTGCTCGGCGGCTCTTTAGCCGATGGACTGGCTGCGGCGGGCGCGAAAGTAGCCGTGCTCGGGCGCAATCAGGAGCGGGGCGAGTCCCGTGCATCTGCCATTCGTGCGGCGGGTGGAGCGGCACAGTTCTTCCCGGTGGATGCGATGTCAAAGGAAAGCCTGCACGCTGCGCACGATGCTGTGGTCGCATCGCTCGGTGCGCCGACGATTCTCATCAACGCTGCAGGCGGCAACGATCCGAAGGTGACCGTTACTGCGGAGCGCCCGATTGAGAGCATCACCGCCGATGATTGGCGCGCGAATTTCGATCTGAATCTCCTCGGCGGCGTCTTGCTGCCGTGTCAGGAATTTGGGCCTGCGATGTGCCAGCGCGGTCGCGGAAGCATCATCAACATCGCCAGCGCCAGCGCGCGAATTCCGCTCTCCCGAGTGGTCGCATACAGCGCCAGCAAGGCAGCGGTGTTGAGTCTCACGATGTTCCTCGCACGCGAGTGGGCGCTGAAAGGCGTTCGCGTAAATTCGATTACGCCCGGCTTTTTTCCAGCGGAGCAAAATCGGAAGCTGCTCTTCAATGAGGACGGCAGCCCGACGCCGCGCACCGAGGCCATTTGGAGGCATACCCCGATGAAGCGCTTCGGCGAGAGCCACGAACTCATCGGCGCCTGCGTTTTCCTCGCGGCGCAAAAGGCGAGCAGCTTCGTTACCGGCACCGATCTTGTCGTCGATGGCGGCTATCTTTCGCAAACCATCTAATGCACGCTCAAATCATGAAACTCATTCAAACAGGACTCGCAATTGCCCTCGTATTCGCTGCAACGGGATGCCAATCGCTGGACGGCGGCGGCGGTCGGGCCAACAGCGCTTCCCGGCAGGCCATCGTTGCTGGAATCGCGGCGGAACCCAAAGGGGCTTACTTTGTCGGACGTCGCTATTACAAAGTGGATTACAAATTCTGGGGCTGGGTGCGAAAATCCGGCGAACCATGGTCATCGGCAAAAATGGTTTTGATCAACGAGCAGTTCAAACTGATCCCCGATCGACAGGCGGGAAAGCCCGGCTCGGATAACGATCAAGAATACAAACTCTTCGGCAATTTCTCCGGCGACACGATTTACGAACCTGCTAGCAACGGCTTCTATCCGGAGTTTGTGTTGAAGGGCTATGAGCTCATCTCCGCGAATCCCGGTCCGATTTATCAGCAGGCCGGAGCAACTGATCCCGCGCGTCGCGTGATCGCAAAGCCATATTGATTAAAACGTTTCGCGTGATTTCAATCGCTTCTGCAACGGATGCCACGGCAGTCCCCCAACATGTCGCGCCTGGGGTCTATTTGCTTCTGTTTGGCGCATTAGCGTTGGGTTGCCGCGTCTATTATCGGGCGCTCGGACGGCTCGCCAACGATGGAGGGCGCTTGCGCAGAGACTTACTTGGATTCCCGGATGTTCCCGTGTTCGTGGTGATTCTGACTGTGCTTGGGCTTTCGGTGGTTTCCGCATGGATCGTAAAAGGTCCCGAGGCCAGCGAGTTAAAGGCGGAACATATTCTTCCAAGCGCATTTCAGTTCGCCGTCTTTCCGCTTGGCATCCTGTTTTTCCTCTATGCGCGAAACGTGAGCCTAGCAGAGGTCTTTGGCCTCAGAAAAGTGAGACCCCTCAAAGCCGTGGGATACGCACTAGGGTTTCTCGCGGCGCTGCTTCCTCTGTTTGCACTTGCATCCGAATTTGCCAGTCGAAAACTTGGGAGTGACGCAAAACTTCAACCGCTCGTACTCCTCTACCAGGAGGCCATTCGTCAACACGACTGGCAGGTCGTTTTGCACACCTGCCTCGCCGCAGCCGTGATCGCTCCGATTTCCGAGGAGATTCTTTTCCGAGGCTATCTTTACCAGACACTGAAGCGCTACATCGGCGCGGTGCCGAGCGCGTTTATCGGTGCGTTGTTGTTTGCCGCGATCCACAATAATGCAGCGGGTTTCCCAGGTTTGGCACTCCTTGCGCTTGCGCTCACCATTGCCTTCGAGTGGTCGGGTTCGCTCCTCGTTCCCATCATCATGCACGCGACTTTCAACAGCATGAGCCTCGCGTGGGGCGCGTGGATGGCCAGTCGCCCGCTATGAAATTTTCTGTGCTCGGCGAAGATGCAGTGGTGCATGAATTGACCCGCGGGCTCCCTGCGGGCAAGGATGTCATCGTCGGTGCTGGGGATGATTGCGCGGTGCTTGGACGCAAGAGCGATGCGTGGTGGCGGCTCGCAAAGGCGGATGCGGTCATCGAGGGCGTTCACTTTCTTCCCGATGCGGAACCGGAGCGCGTGGGCTGGAAGGCGCTCTGCCGCGCAATCAGCGACATCGCAGCGATGGGCGGAATCCCGGAACATGCCTTGGTGACGCTCGCCGCCCCCGCAGACACCGAGATGGAATGGGCACGCGCCCTTTACTCGGGACTGCGCAAGGCGGCGCGAAAATTCGGAGTGGGAATCGTCGGCGGCGAGACGTGTCGCTCGCCGGGCGCACGGTGGGTCAATGTCGCGCTCACCGGACGCGTGGAGCGCAAATGCTGTGTGCTGCGTTCGGGAGGAAAATCGGGCGACTGGCTCTACGTGACAGGCCGTCTCGGAGGCTCGCTTGCGGGGAAGCATCTCGATTTTGTTCCGCGTCTCGCGGAGGCCCGCTGGCTGGTAGAAAAATACCGTCCTTCGGCGATGATGGA
>JAYSTZ010000531.1:0-7731 GCA_043719365.1 Verrucomicrobiaceae bacterium
AAGATCGAGAAATGCGAACCCGTGCCCGCTCTTCGCGCCGGGATGCAGCGCGGCGAGGAAGTTGTTCCGCTTTGCATCGAGCATGTTCACGTCCCCGATGGTGCCGGGGCTGACGATGTGGGTGACCTCCCGCTGCACAATCTGCCCCGGCCTCGGCTCGCTGACTTGATCGCAAATGGCGACGCGTTTCCCCGCTTTGATGAGCCGCCGGATGTAGCCGTCGAGCGCGTGATGCGGCACTCCGGCCATGGGTGTGCCATTGCGTTTGGTGAGCGCTATATTCAGGATCGCGGCGGCGTCTTTCGCATCGTCCGCGAACATCTCGTAGAAATCGCCCAGACGAAAAAGCAACAGCGTATCCGGCGGCAAAGTGCGCCGGATACCGTGGTATTGCTGCATCATCGGAGTGAGCGTTTCAGACATAGTCGCGCAGGCTAGCGGCTCCGTTTCTCCCGGCAAGCAACGCGTGAAAATCTCTCGTCTCGACTACAGCGAATCCATCGTCTTCAGCGCATTGCCGAGCATCTCGACGTGGCGCTCGATCGTGAATCGTTGAAGGAACGCGTCTCGCAGAGGCCTCGCATCTTGAAACATCGCAGCCTGAAGCGCAGTCGCGACAGCTTCCGGCGATTTCGCAGAAACAAAGCCGGGGTAATCCGCCGGGAGCAACTCCGGGATCGCCCGCCAGCGTGTGGTCACGACGGCCATGCCAGCGGCCATCGCTTCGACGATTACGAGGCCGAAGCTCTCGGCATGGTAGTAGGTCGGGAAGCTGAGGCAGTCGCAATCGCGGAGGAGTTCCTTCTTTTTATCCCCCTCGACGAATCCCTCATACTCCACCATCCCTGCGAGGTCCGGCCGTGCGATCCGTGCAAGAAACTCGACTTCCTCTTCTGGATTAATGAATGCGCCAGCTACAGTCAGATGGATTGCGAACGGCGACTTCTTTTCGCGGAGTGCGATGTTTCCCAGCGCCACACCGTCGAGCGTGTCGAAGAGGCCTTTCTCTCGAATGCAATGTGCAATGTAGAGGACGCGGAATGTCAGCCCCTCCGGCGCGCCGGGCTTGCCAGCAAGCAGGTCCTTTCGCGCAGCGAGGCGGGCATCGCGTTCCGGGAGGACTTCGGTTTCGAAGTTTGGGAACGGGTCGGGGATTCCATTGGGAACGATCTCGACTCGATCGCTGAGCGTCCAAAGCGCATCCCTCATGCTCGGGATTGCGAGCGCTATGCCGAGACTGGGCTTCCCCATTAGAAAACGAGTAACACTCCGCTCGAACCAACGTCCCTCTTTTCGCAGCCAGTCGCCGACGCCAACAGCGTGCCAGTGGTGAATGAAGGTTCTGAAAAACGGACGGCAGACGAGCATGACAATCCAATCCCGGTAAAGGGCGGCACGCTTTCCCGGCGCCGGTACGTAATAGAACGACCGCACTCCATGGCGGAAGCGGCACCAGATCGCTTCAAAGCAATAGCGTAGGAGTGTTAAGAGTTTTCTAAATCGAAAGGTTCCGATGTCCTCCATGTTGTCGGAAACTTGCGCGTTCACATGGTAGCACTGCACCGGGCCCGTGCTCGCGCCGGCCTTTCGGCAATCGCCGCCGAATCCGTCCAGCATGAGCTTCACCATGTAGCTCTGGCCATGGTGTGGCGGCGGGATGTGGGCGAAAACGAGGAGTTTCATCGGCTGCCGCGAAACTTCACGAATTCCGGGCCTTCGTCCAATCCGCAATTTTTGGATGTTCGTCCGGCCAAGGATGCGGAATGGTGCGCGCGTGCGCTTTTCCATCGTCACACCCAGCTTCCGGCAGCTCGATTGGCTGCGACTTTGCGTGCGCTCGATCGAGGATCAGGGCGTGGAAATGGAGCACTTCATTGAGGATGGAGGGACCGGCCCCGAGTTGGACGAATGGGTCCGCAGCTCGACACGCGCGCAACTTTATGTGGAGCGCGACGGCGGAATCTACGGCGCGCTCAACCGTGGTTTTGCCCGTGCTTCCGGCGACGTGCTTGCGTGGCTGAACTGCGATGAACAATACCTCCCCGGCGCACTTGCGGCGGTCGAGGCGGAGTTTGCCGCGCATCCAGAACTCGACGTTTTGCTGGCGGACAACTTGATCGTCGATGGTTCCGGAGAATATCTGGCGCATCGGTTTTCACTCGTGCCGGAGAGTAGCCAGTGTTGGTGGAGATTTCCGGTTTCGAGCTGCGCGCTTTTTTTCCGACGCAGAGTCTGGGCGCCGTTTGATAGTCAATGGAAGTCCGCCGGCGATTGGTGGTGGTTCATGGCGATGCTGCGGCGCGGGGCGCGTGTGGGATTGATGCGGCGGTTCGTGGCGACCTTCGGCGAGACCGGCGAAAACGTCGGTCTGTCTCCCGTGACGCGCACCGAGCAATCAGCAATCGGAGCGGCGCGTCCGTGGTGGGCGCGCGCGCTGGCTCCGGCGATTTTGCTTAAGCACAAAGCGCGGATGCTGGCGAGCGGCGTGCATTTCGTAAGGCCTTTCGACTACGAGATTTATACGGCCGAGGGCGGTGAACGCCGAAGATTTCACGTCCGGAAGCCAACCGCCAATTGGCGTATATTTGGTTACCCAAGGAGGGGGGCCGTCCCGGCCCCCTGAGGCGCGAAGCGTCTCCCGTAAACTCGATTCCTTTGGGAACCACTTCGTGGTTCAGGGGGCTGAGACGGCCCCCCTCCTTGGGGCTGACCAAATGTCGCGGCGCTATAGCAGCGCGGCGACGTGGGCCGTTGCAGCACTCGCGAGACCGGTGAGATTGTAGCCGCCTTCAAGCATGCTCACTACGCGACCAGCGGCTGTTTTCTCCGCGATGGTTCGGACGATCTTTGTAAGGTCGGCGAAGTCTTTGTCAGTGAGTAGGAAATTGCCAAGCGGGTCGCCCTCGCGGGAGTCGAACCCTGCGCTGATCATCACAAGCTCCGGGCGGAACTTCTCCATCGCTGGGACGAGTTTCGATTCAAATGCCCCGACGATTTCGTCGCGCCCGCTCCCAGCGGGAAATGGGCAATTCATCGTCGTGCCTTTGCCCGCGCCAGCCGCGGTTTCACTTGCTGCGCCGGTGCCGGGATACCATGGCGACTGGTGCGTATTAAAAACGAACACGCTGCCGTCTTCGTAAAAAATATCCTGCGTTCCGTTACCGTGGTGCACGTCCCAATCAACAATCAGCACGCGCCCGATACCAAGCCGCCGCTGAGCGTGACGCGCGGCGATGGCCACATTGTTCAGCACGCAAAAGCCCATACCTTTCACGGCGTTTGCGTGATGCCCCGGAGGACGCACCAGACAGAATGCGGTCTTCGATTCGCCTTTCACAACGGCCTCCGTCGCTGAGATCGCGCATCCGGCTGCAGCGGTCGCCGCGTCCCAGGATTCCGGGCCGATGTTTGTATCGCCTGTGCTGAGGTGATCATACCCGCTGCGGATCTCGCGCTCGGCGAGGTCGAGATAACGCGCTGCGTGCGCGAGGACCTCGAACTCGCGATTTACGGCGCGCGGGCCGATGACCTTTGCTTTCGCGATGATTCCGGCAGCCTCCAGCGCCGCATAGACGGCCCCATAGCGCGCCGGTTGCTCGGGATGTCCCTTGCCGGGATTGTGCGTTTTGCACGCTGGCTCGGTCGCGAAAATCATGGTGCTTTATTGCCCGAGTTTTTCCCTCAGCGATTTGAGAGCTTTCTCCGCTTCGTCTTTCAGCGCGGCTTTTTCTTCCGGCGTGAGTTTCTTCTTCAATAGGTCGGAGGCATTCGCGCCCTCGCGTTTTTTGTCGTTAGCATCAGCAGGTTTTTTCGGATTCACCTCAGCAGGATTCTTGATCGGCTCCGCAGACGAGGCGGCGGGCTTTCCGGCGTCATGGCTTGCGTCGGGTTTGGCGATGACGGGCTTCACCGGCTTGAGCGTCACAGGCTTTTTCAGCACATCTTTCGCGAGGGCCGCGGGAGTTTCCGAGACCGGCTTCGCAATCGGCGGCGCTTCTTTTTTCGGCCTCTCGATTTCCTTCTTTGGCTTTTCGATCTCTTTCACCGGTTTCGAAATCGTCGGCTCCGGCTTCGGTTGCTTGAGCGGCTTCTCAGCCGGGACTTCGGGCTTCGGCACCTCGGGCGGCATCGGCTTCACGTCGGCGGGTTTCTCCGGTGAAACGACTTTCGGCTCCGGCTCTTCGACGGGCTTGACCACTCGCTTCAGAATCTCTCGTGGCGCGGGATCCGCAGGCGGTGCGAGGGGCGGCTTCTTTTCGACGACCGGTGATTTTGCGGACGGTGCGGCGGGTTTCTCAACGGGCGGCACCGGGCCTCGCGGAGTCACTTTATCCGGGACGATGGCTTTGGGCAGAACCGGCTTTTCCGCAGGCGGAACGACCGGTCGCGCTGTCGGCGGTGGCGGAACAAACGGCGCTGGTTTCGCCGTCGCCGGCTTTTTTTCCGCAGACACTTTCCGGAAGGCCTCCCGCTCATCCGCCTCGGCTTTTCGGGCCTCGGCGGCGGCTTTCTCGCGGATGGCTTTTTCAGCCACGGGATCGGCTCCGTTCCATCCGCGGTCGAATTCGCGAGTCGCCGTTTTGCGCACCATACGAGGCACTGCAACAGGACGATCATGGTTAAATTGCGGCGCGACCAATCGCAGCAATCCGGCTGTGATCACCGCAGGAGTAATGGCAGCGCGGCCCTCCGGGACTTCCTCCCGCTGCAAGCGGACCACCTGCACCGGCGCGGTGGACCGGGCGTTCACGAAATTAATATCCGGCCCTTCGTTCACGATCACCGTGCCGTTGCCCGATTCGCGGTAGGTAATGTTCGTCACGTTCACCGTATTTTGGATGATGGTCACATTGCGCTCCGGCTCGACGATGCGTCCGATGTACGACCGCCCCGCGCCAAATCGCTCGCGCGGCACGAAGTTGTAATTGCGCGCGCCGATGTCGTAATACTCGTCCACGCTCGCATTGAAGCCTCGTCCGCTGTGCGCCTCGGGCGGCAGAGGTGCCCAGCCGATGTGCGTGTCGCTTTTCCGCCACGACACCCACGCGGGAGCCCATTCGCTGCCGGGGACCCACATCCAGCCTTCGCGGGTGTGCCGCACCCAGCGTCCGTAATGACTCGTTGCCCAGCCATGCGGCTCGTTCGAGCGCCAAGTCCAGCCTTGCTCGCTGCGCACCCATTCGCCATCTGTGTAAGGCCGCCAGCTTCTGTCCTGCTGCGCCTCGCGCGGCAGAAAAACGGGGCCGTATCCTTCCACTTCATCCCAGTCGCCGTATGGATCGAGCGCCGTGTAAAAGAAGTCGGAATTCCGTCCCGCACCCGCCGGGGGAATGTTGCGGGCACGCTCCAGTTTTGCGGCACGTTCCGCGTCGGCCTCGGCTTTTGCACGCGATGCGGCGGCGGCTTTCATCTCGGCGCTCTTTAGCGCTTCGTCGCGCCTGCGAAGCTCCGCTTCCATTGCCATGCGTTGGTCGGCGGTCACGCGGGCGGCGTCATCTTCCATGCGCTTGCGGTCGGCATCGATCGACGCACGCTCCGCAGAAAGGCGGTCGGCCTCAGCGCGATTGGCATCTGCGGCCCGGTCCGTCTCGGCTTGGGCGGCGCGGAGTTTTTCCTCGGCGATTGACTGTTGCTCCTTCTCCGCCGCCCGCTCCTGTGCGGCCATGCGCTCGGCGAGTTCGGCGTTTTGTTTTTTGAGCTGCTCGACTTCAGCAGCTCGTTTCTCTTCTCCGCAACCTGCGAGCAGTGCTGCGATGGTGACGCTAAGGATAATGCGTGGCTTCATGTTTTGCACCTTTGGACGCAAAAGGCCGCGAGTCGATTCTACATTTTTTCAAATTTCGCCGTTCGTGACTATAGTGCCGCGTTCATGGCGGCGTTATTTCGTGCAGCAGGATTTGTCCGCGCATTGATTCCATGGCATCCGCGCGATGATCATTCCCATCCCGCACCAGTCCGTGATGCCTGCAAATACGAGCCCCGCGCCGACAAAGCCCGAGAGCCAGATAAACGACGGATGGACGAATTGGGAGAGCAACACGCCGCCCAGCACGATGGCTCCGGCGGCGATGCGCACCTGACGCTCCAGTGACATGACTTTCGGCGCGCCGCGGTTCACGGGCAGGCCCGCCTCGGCCCATCCCAGCGTGCCGCCTTCCACGACCTGGCAGTCGGTGAAACCTCCTTTTTCCAACTTCTCCGCGGCAATCTTCGCGCGTCCGCCGGAGCGGCAAAACACGTACACGGGCCGGTTTTTTGAAAACCCAGCCGCCTGTGAAAGCGCAGCGCCATCGAGCTGGTCGAGCGGCATCAAATGGACGCCGGGGACGTGAATCTCGGCGTGTTCGGCCGGAGTGCGGACATCAAGGAGGCTGACTTCTTCGCCGCCGTCCTGCCGACTGCGGAGTTGTTGCGGAGTAATTGTTTTCATATAAGAGGACTTGTATATCGCCATGTCGCAATTTGTAAGGGGCGTTCTCGCGAGCTGCTGTCAAGGCACCCCCTACGCCAGAATCTCTTTCACCACTCGTGCGGGCTGGCCGTTGACGAGCGATAGTTCAGTCGCTGCGCGCTTGTAAGTAAGAGCCTTCCAATCAAGCCCGAAAAGCTGGAGCAGCGTCGCGTGCCAGTCGTAGTGATTCACCACGTCTTTCACGGCTTTGTGGCCCCACTCGTCCGTCTCACCGTACACGCATCCGCCGCGGAAACCGCCGCCAGCCATCCATGTGGAGAATCCGTAAGTGTTGTGATCGCGGCCGCATTTCTCGCGACCGACATCGTTTTGCAGAACGGGCAGGCGTCCCATTTCGCCGCCCCAATGGACCACCGTCGTATCGAGCAGACCGCGCTGTTTCAAATCGGCGATCAAAGCCGCGCACGGCTGGTCCACTTCCGCGCAGCGTCGAGGCAACTCCCCGAGAATCGAGCCGTGATGATCCCACGATTGCCCGACATTCAAGACCTGCACAAAGCGCACACCGCGCTCCACCATCCGCCGCGCGATAAGACAGCGCGTGCCGTAGTCGCGCGTCACGTCTTTATCGATGCCGTAGAGCTTCTTGATGTGCTCCGGCTCGCCGCTGATGTCGAACGCTTCCTTCGCCGCAGTCTGCATCTTCGCCGCGAGGCTGTAGCTCGCGATGCGCGCCTCCAAATCGCTCTCGCCGGGGTGTTCCGCGAGATGCGCTTCATTCACCGTGCGCAGAAGTTCGAGCTGCTTGCGCTGCGCCTCGCCGGCGAGATGGGCGGGCGGGTCCAGATTCAAAATGCGCGGCTCGGTCGGGCGGACGTGCGTGCCTTGGAAAATCGAGGGCAGCCAGCCGCTCGACCAGTTGTCGCCGTGGAGCAGCGGCATCCCGCTCGGATGCGTGAGCGCCACATACGCGGGCAACTCCTGTGTCTCGCTCCCGAGCCCGTACGTGAGCCAGCTCCCGAGCGTCGGGTGTCCTGCGGAAATGCGCCCGTTATGCAGTGCGAACATCGACTGGCCGTGGTTGTTCACGCCCGTGTGCATCGAGCGGATGAGCGTGATATCGTCCGCGATTCCGCCGAGGCGCGGGAGCAGTTCGCTCAGCTCCATCCCGCACTGTCCCTGCGGCGAAAACTTCCACGGACTGCCGAGCACTTTCGAAGAAGCCTCCGCCGCGTTGTCGTAGCGGATGTCGCCTGGAAACTTCTGCCCGTCATACTTCGTGAGCATCGGCTTCGGGTCGAAAAGATCCATCTGCGACG
>JAYSTZ010000532.1:0-7730 GCA_043719365.1 Verrucomicrobiaceae bacterium
GCGGCGGTTTCCTCGGGAGCCTCGAGGTCGCGCGTGCGCTGGAATCCGCCGCTGCCGGGGACCCATTTTTTCGCCTGACGCTCGCCAAACACGATGGCGTCGAAATCGCGACTGGGCTCCGACTCGATGGAAATCGCCGCGCCGCCGCCCTGCTTCAAATCGTCGAGCGCCACCCAGGCTTCGAGCGTCTTTTCGCGAATGTCGCGGGTGAGCAATGCACTTTCAAAATACGAGCCACTTTCCTTCGTCACTAAAAGCCTTCCTCCCGCGACCTTCGCTCCGCCTTTGAGCTCACCAGCGGGCAGGGCACCTTCGAATATCCACCGCGCAAACGGCGCTGGACCGACGGGGCGCGGGTCGGCTGGCAGCTTGGCCGCTGCGAGCTTTCGCCCTTCCGCTTCCAGCTGAGAGACGAGGTCCTGCGCTGCCGCGATTTCCTTTTCCAACGCGGCACTTTGGTCTTTGCGCGCCTGGATTTCCGCCGCGCTGGCGATGCTGCGTTCGCCGTGCTTCACGCCTTCGAACACCGCCTTGATGCGGTAGTATTCTTCGTGCGGAATCGGGTCGAACTTGTGCGAATGGCACCGTGCGCAATTGATCGTGAGCCCGAGGAACGACTGGCCGACGACGCCGATGAGATCCTCCAGTTCATCCTCGCGGGTGGTCATGCGCTGCACCACATTTGCCTGTCCATTTCCCGCCTGGTCCCACGGCCCGCAGACGAGCAGGCTCGGGGCGATGATGCCATCGCTCGTCACCGGCTCCATCACGTCGCCAGCGATTTGCTCGCGCATGAAGCGGTCGTACGGCTTGTCGTCATTGAAGCTCTTGATGACGTAGTCGCGGTAGTGCCACGCATTGTCGCGAATGCGGTCGTATTCAAAGCCCTGACTCTCCGTGTAGCGTGCGACGTCGAGCCAGTGCCGTCCCCACCGCTCGCCATATTGAGGCGAAGCGAGCAGCCGCTCCACGAGTTCCGAGTATGCCGTCGGCGACTTGCTCTCCACAAACGCCGCGACTTCCTCCGGCGATGGCGGCAGGCCGATCAAATCGAACGTGAGTCGCCGAATGAGCGTCGCCCGATCCGCTTCAGGCGAAAGCGCCAGCCTGTCTTTCGCGAGCCGCGCTTTGATCAATCCGTCGATGTCGCCGCCCTCCGTCCTGCGCAAAGCCTGCAACGACCAGTGCTCGCTCCGCGCCAGCTTCGCATCATCCGGCCAGTTCGCGCCTTGGTCGATCCACGCCCGCAACAGCCCGATCTGTAATGCCGTGAGCCTCTCGCCTTTTGGCGGCATCACCTTGTCCTCTTCGAGCCCCGCGACGAGATGGATCAGCCGGCTCTCCGCGCTCTTTCCCGTTTCGATCGCTTTCCCATCGTCCCCGCCCTTCATTGCAGCAGCCTTCCCATCGAGTCGCAGTCCGCCCTTTTGCTTCTCCGGCCCGTGGCATTTGATGCATCGGTCTGTGAGCAACGGCTGGATGTCGCGGACAAAATCCACGTGCACCGCCGCAGCGGGCGGGAGCTTCGAGACGTCGGTCGCGGCCATCGCGGCTGAGGCGAGAAGCGGAAATAGAAAAAGTCTGGAATGGCGGATGGTCGTCACAAGCAATTTCAGTGACCTGCGAGCGGGCGGTTTGTTTGTGTCAAAGCGGGTGCGCCAGCGGGCTGCTTCACCTCACGGCGGAGCTATGCCGCTTTTGGGATGCGAAGGAGGAACTCGTTCCATCCGCCTTCGCTGCGCGCGAGCATGACGTCGCCGCCGTGGGCGCGGGCGAGTTCGCGGGCTAGACCAAGGCCGAGGCCCTGCCCGGTTTCTTCGTTGCTGTGCTCCACGCGGAAGAATCGGTCGAACAGCCGGGGCCGGATTTCGGGTGGGATTTCGGGACCGGTGTTCGCGACGGAAATGTGCCACATCGTGTTTTCATCGGTCAGTGCCACGCGAATCTTGCCGCCGGGGCAGTTGTATTTTACGGCATTGTCCAGAAGGTTGCTGGCGATTTGTGAAAAGCGGAGGGGGTCGAGTTTCGCATTGGCGATGGACGGGAGCGAGGACTGGACAGTGATTCCGCGGGCTTCGGCCATGATGCTCGCATCTTCCACGCAGGCTTCCACGATTTCAACGAGGTCATGGTCTTGCAGGTCGAGATGGAGTTCCCCTGCGTCGGCGCGGGCGAGCAGGAGGAGGCTGGAGGTGATATTTGAAAGACGGCGCGTCTGCTCCAGGAGGCCGCTGACTGCGACGCGCTCATGTTCATCGAGTGACGGTGAATTGAGCATCGCTTCAATGGTGACGCGCATGATGGTGAGCGGGGATTTGAGCTCGTGGGAGGCGTCGGCACTGAAGCGGAGGGCCTGCTGGTAGCTGCGTTCCAGCCGGTCGAATGTGTGGTTCAGGACGATGGCGTGGCGCTGGACTTCATCGACGGTTGTCGGAACGGGGAGTCTCTGAGCGATGTGCTCGGCGTTGATACGCTCTGCGGCTTCGGTCATTTCTTCGAGTGGCTTTACGGCGGCGAGAGCGAGGCGGCGACCGCCGAACCAGGCAAACGCGAGGGCCACGGGCAGCGATGCGAGTAACGCCGCCGCCAGTGCCGAGATGAGCGATTGAGTGGGACGCAGTTCGGCTCCGATGGTGAAGGTGATGCCGTCAGCCTCTTCTGTGAGCACCCGCAGTTTGCGATCTTCAAAAGGGATCGAAACGATGCCGAGCGGGTGTGCCGAAAAGCCGGGATTTTTAAGATTTGACGAGCGCCAGCGGATGTCGGGCCCAGTTCGAATTTCCATCAAGCGCGGAGGATTTGTTTTTGGCATCCATTCGCGTAGTTCGGAGTCTGCCCGTTTCCAGTCGAACTTTATACTGCCATGATCGTGGATCTCGGCAAAGAAATGCTCGGCCTCTGCGTGAAGGGACTGGTCGAGGATGGCGAGTTCCCGGCGATGCACGACGAAGGCGGTGATTACCCCGCTCGCAACGAGCGCCACTGCGGCGACAATCGTGGACCAAGTCGTGAGGCGCTGACGAAAAGGCAGTCGCTTCATGCCTCGGGTCTCATGACGTAGCCTACGCTGCGAACGGTGTGGATGAGTTTTACCGGGCGGCCCTCGTCCACCTTCTTGCGAAGCCGCTGGATATAGACCTCCACCACATTGGTTCCCGTATCAAAGTGCCACTGCCAGACGTTCTCGATCAGTTGGGTGCGCGACAACACGCGGCCCGGCGACCGCATCATAAACTCGAGGAGCGCGAACTCGCGCATCGGAAGCTCGATCTTCTCGCCGGCCCGGTGGACTTCACGAGTGATGAGGTTCATGGTGAGATCTTCCATCCGCAAAATCGTCATGCCTTGTGTGTTCGCTCGTCGGGCCAATGCGACGACGCGGGCGACTAATTCGGTCATCGCAAATGGTTTTGCGAGGTAATCGTCGGCACCAAGCATAAGCCCCTCGACCCGCTCGGAGACTTCTCCGCGGGCGGTGACGAGGAGAACCGGGGCGGTGATGCGTTTTTCCCGGAGGGTGCGTAGGACGCTCAGGCCATCGCGACCGGGCATCATGATGTCGAGAACGATTGCGTCGTAGGAAGTCGCGACGGCGGCATCGAGAGCTTCGTCGCCCCGGTGGAACATATCCACGGTGAAACCTTGTTCGCGCAACGCAGCACGGATGTGCTGGGCAATTTTCTTTTCATCCTCGGCAAGCAAAACACGCATTGCGGGGTCGTTTATCCGGAAAGCATCTTTAGTCACACTAGAAAGTGTGCTTCATGCGCCTAACGAACGGAAGGGGGTGTTCTTGACGGCGGAGTTATTTCGGGTGGTTCACGCTGAAATTACGGTTGAACGGTCGGGCTCATTTCAAAGGGGTTTTCGTTATTGAGGGAACAGTTCTGGTCATTTGTTGAAAAAGCGCCGATGGTTGGGCTCATGGCAAAACCAAACTACCAATTCGAGAAGCGGCGTCGGGAAATCGAGAAGAAGGCAAAGAAGGCTGAGAAGGCTGAAAAGCGCAAGCAGGAGGCTGAAAACCCGACGGCTCCGGAAGTGGAGGGGGAGGCTCCGGCGGAGCAGGCGCAGGAACAGGCTTGATTGTCTGTCGGCCTTCCGGTGGCGGTGTGTAACTGTGCTTGTTGGCTGCGAATAGTGATTTGTGAGTCGTGATTTGTCGCAAGCCGATTGGCGTGGGTTTTCGCGCTTGCGACCGGTTACTTCTCACGGCAGTCGGACCACTAGACGATGAGGGCTCGGAAGCTTGAGTTTTGGAACGCTTCACGCAGTAGCGCGAGGTCTGCTTTTGGTACGGGCGATTTGCCGGGGCGAGGGGTGGCGAGGTGGCGGCAGGCGGCGAGGATGGCTTCGAGGTCGTGTTTTTCTGCGATGGATTCGGGGATTTCTGCGTCGAGGATCCATGTGCTGTAGCTGGAGAGCTCTGCGAGTTCGGCAATCCAGCGGAAGACGGTCTGGAGGGCGGGGCCTGAGAATCTTTGGGCGACCATTGCGAGGATGTCTTTGCGCGTGGGGACGTTGAGGAGGAGGGCGAGGAAGAAGCGGTGTTCGACTTCGCCGATAGAGCGGCGCAGGGCGACGAGGCCGTCGCGGCGGACGATCTCTTCGAGCGTGGGTGCGACGTAGCGTGCGAGGCGACCGTGCTTTTTCTGGAAGATGCGGAGGCATTCGTCCCATGCGCCGAGGTTGCGGAGGTTGCCGATGCAGTTTTGCAGGGTGAAGAGGCCGCGCTCAAAATCGAGGATGGAGAGCATTTCGGCGACGAGCTGGGGATAGTCGGGGTCGTTGGTTTTTTCGAGGACGTCGAGGAGCTGTTTGCGCCGGGTGGTGAGGGCGTCGTTTTGGAATGGATCGACGGCGAGGTGGGGCGGGAGGTAGGTGAATTGCGGGCCGGTGCCGGGGTCGGAGTGGGTGCGGATGACGACGCTCATGGAGGGCGTATCGAGGTGGAAGAGGGAGTGGATTTGTCCGCTGCCGGATACGATGGGGACGGTGGTGCCGGTGGGCAGGAGCTGGGTGTCGAGCATGCGGAGCTGGCCGACGCGGAGGTGGGCGGTGATGGGCT
The DNA here is from genome assembly GCA_043719365.1 of Verrucomicrobiaceae bacterium. Classification (GTDB taxonomy): domain Bacteria; phylum Verrucomicrobiota; class Verrucomicrobiia; order Chthoniobacterales; family Chthoniobacteraceae; genus SXWH01. Next base: position 5,069 of record JAYSTZ010000532.1, read on the forward strand.
TGGGGTCTTCGAATGCGAAGCGGGAGTGGATGCTGGAGCCGGAGAGGACGTGGAATGCGCCGGAGAATTTGTGCTGGTGGATGTCGGTGGTTCCTTCGAGCCAGAATAGGAGCTGGATGTAGAAGCGGGGATTGTCGAAGACAACGAGCTCGGGCTCGCCAAAGCCGGACTGGGTCTGGAAGGGCTGCGCATCATCGAGCAGGAAGCCGCGGATGAGCTTGGATACGTCCACATTTTCCGCCGGAGGCTGCGCATTGAAGGCTGCGACGGCGATGTCGGGGAATTTGGCGAGCGAGAAGTTCACCGCTTTCCAGCGATCGAAGACGGTTTGGCCGAGCTGCGTGAAGAATTCATCCATCGCTGTATCTGCGGGCAAAGGCGGGATGGCGGCAAGACGGATTGTTTCTTTGCGGCGAGTCTTGCATCGCGGGCATGGAGTCCGGTAAGGAGGACATCCATCTATGAACAGACGCTCATTCCTCGCCACGACCACCGCAGCTCTCGCCGGGAGCACTCTCATTTCCAACGCACAGGACGCGCCTGCCAGAAAGCGGCCCAAGTTTAAGAAGGCGGTGAATCTTGGGATGTGCGGCGTGAAGGGGACGCTGACGGAGCGGTTCAAGATGATCAAGGATGCGGGGTTTGACGGCGTGGAGCTGAATCTTCCGGACGATGGGCTGACGACGGATGGGATTATCGAGGCATCGAAGGGGAGTGGCTTGGAGGTGGCGGGGATTATCTGCACTCCGCACTGGAGTCATCCGCTCAGTTCGCCCGACCCGGCGAAGCGGGAGCGCACGGTGAACGGCTTGAAATACGCGCTGAAGCAAGGGGGCGAGATCGGGTGCAGCCGGGTGTTGCTGGTGCCGGGCACGGTGGAGAAGGATGTGACTTTTGAAGAGTGCTGGAGCCGGAGTATCGAGGGAATCAAGCGCTGTATCGAGACGGCGGAGCAGTCGAAGTGCGCCGTTGCCGTAGAGAATGTATGGAACCGGTTCATCAACGAACCCGTGGCAGCCAAGCGCTACCTCGAAGAGATCAATAGCTCGTGGGTGGGCTGGCATTTTGACATCGGGAACTGCGTTACATTTGGCTGGCCGGAGCACTGGGTCCGCACATTGGGCAAGAAGCACCTCTTTAATCTGCACTTCAAAGAATACAGCCGCAAAAAGCGCGACGCAGCAGGCCCCGGAGCGGGATTTGGAGTAGAGTTGACGGAAGGCGACAACGACTGGCCCGCCATCATGGCCGCACTGGATGAAGTCGGTTACGAAGGCTACGGAATCCTGGAAGTAGGCGGCGGAGATGCCGCGAGGCTGAAATTCTTGGCAGAGCGGACGGACAAGATTCTCGCGCTGTAATTTAAGGCAGTCTTGACGAATCGGTCGCTGGCAATAGGCTGCGCGCCCTTTTCTATGCTCAATACTACTGCCTTACTCCGTGCCGCCAATGAAGCCCGTGGACTCGCCATGGATGCCGTGCATGCTTGCTCCAGCGGGCACCTCGGCTTGCCGCTGGGCTGCGCTGAAATCGGGGCGGTGCTCTTTGGACAGGCGCTTTCGCACAACCCTGCGGAGCCGAAATGGCTGAACCGAGATCGCTTTATCCTGAGCGCCGGGCATGGCTCGATGTTTCTCTACGGATGGCTGCATTTGAGTGGCTACGCGTCGGTGGACCACGATCAAGTGAAGAAATTCCGAGTGCTGGGCTCGCACACGCCGGGGCATCCGGAGTTCCACGAGACCGCCGGTGTAGAGGCGACGACCGGGCCGCTGGGGCAGGGCGTCAGCAATGCGGTGGGATACGCTGTTTCGCAGAAAATGGCGGCCGCTCACTACAACACTGCGGCGCACACGATTTTCGATAACCACATCGTAGCTCTCGCGGGCGACGGTTGTATGCAAGAGGGCGTGGCGATGGAGGCGGCGGCATTTGCCGGGCACTTCAAGCTCGATAACCTCATTCTTTTTTATGATTCGAACGACGTGACTCTGGACGCGATGGCGGACGCCTCGCAGTCGGAGGATGCGGCGAAGCGTTTCGAGGCCATCAATTGGGCGGTGCAGACCGTCGATGGTCACGACACGGCGGCCGTTTTTGCGGCATACGAAAAGGCGAAGGCAGCGACAGGCAAGCCGCAGTTGATTATCGCGAAAACGCTCATCGGCAAAGGCATCCCGGAAGTTGCGGGAACCGCGAAGGCCCACGGAGAGGGTGGCGCGAAGTTCATCGATGCGGCGCGCAAAGGGCTCGGACTGCCGGAGGAACATTTCTTTGTCAGCGCTGAGACGCGCACCTATTTCGCGGACCACGCGAAGCAGCTCGCCGCCGCGTATGATGCGTGGAAAGTGACCTTCGCTGCCTGGCAGCAGGCCAACCCTGCGCTGGCAGCCCGGCTCGCATCGGCGAATGATGTGCCTGCAGATTTGCTCAGCAAGATTCCCGCATTTGCCGCCGACTCGAAAATCGCGACGCGCAAAGCAGGCAGCGATGTCCTCCAGCCCATCGCCGAAGCGGTGCCAAACCTAATCGGCGGAAGCGCAGATCTTTACGGTTCGACGCTCAACTATATCAACTCAAGCAAGGACTTCACCCCGGCAAATGGTGCAGGCCGCAATATCCGTTTCGGCATTCGCGAGCACGGCATGGCGGGCATCATGAA
>JAYSTZ010000533.1:0-3250 GCA_043719365.1 Verrucomicrobiaceae bacterium
CGAAGGGATTGCCTTTCAGGCTACCTCCGGTTCGCGGGCTACTTTCTCCGGGCTTCGGATAATTCCACTTTTAATCACACCCTCCGTGGTGAGCGAACGATTCGCGGCGCGTGCGATAATTTGACCGTGCGATAATTTGAGATGCGATAATTTGACAGACTCAAAGTTACTCTTGTGACAGACTCAAAGTTACTCTTGAGCCTCACCATCAGCGACCCGCCGACGAAGGCTGAGGTCGAGTCGATCCTCGCTTTTGCAAATGCGATGCTTTCCGCGCTGCAACGCCAGCCTTAGGGCATTTGGCGGTGCTGTAGTGGCAACGGGGTGAATGGGAATGGGGCTCGGCTCTTTGGTAAACCGGTTCCGGGGTGCGGGGTGGTAGCGCTAACGGGATTCGAACCCGTGTACCAGCCTTGAGAGGGCTGTGTCCTAGGCCTCTAGACGATAGCGCCGTTTAATGGGGTGCGGACGCTAGGGACTCGTTTTCGATTCGGCAATGGGAAACTTTGCCTCTTTTCCATCGACCGGTTGCGGGGCCTGTTTCGCGAGGTAGTAGTCGCGGCGGCGGATGACGTCGTCCACGAAGCTTCGGGTGGGGGCGTCGTTGATGGCTTTCATCATGTCTTCCGCGGTGCCGGTGGGGCCGGCCCAGGCGACAACGGCCTCGTGGCCGGAGGCGTATTCGGCGAGGGCAAAGGGGAGGGAATCGTCGCGATCCTGCCAGCGGTCGAGGATACGGCGGAGGTACCAGCAGCCTGCGCGGAGGCAGGTGTCGGGATTGAAAAGATCGGCCTGCATGAAGGTGGGGGCGTGCGTTGCGGCGGCCCAGTCCATGCCGATTCCCTCGCCGAGTTGCATGAGGCCGCGCTCGTGCGATGGGCCGAGCTTCTGCGGGGAAAAGCTGCTTGCGCGCCAGACGATCGATTTGACGACGGCGGGGTCGAGGTGCTCGCGTTCTGCGGCGGTGGCGATGGCTTCGTTGAAGCGATTGTGCCGCCCGAATGCGAGCCATGTGCTGAGGCGATAGCCGGGGTCGGGGTCGCGGAGGAGGACGGTCATCGCGGCTGCATCAGCGGCGAGAAAGAGGACGAGTGCGATGTTGCGGACGTTTTTGTTCACGCGAAGACTTCTGAGATCGATTTACCGTCGCCGGGGAAGGACCCCGGGAGTTTTTGATGGAGAGTTTCCGCGCGGGAAAGATCGGGAACAGAAATGCCGGACAGCCCGAGACCGCCGGCTTTTATAGCGTCGCGACGGGTCAGGACAGAGCGATAGTTCGGGCACGCGAAATGGGACATCTCCCGCAGTGAATCGCGGGACAGCGAGAACGTTAGAGCCTGCTGAATGGTCGTGAGATGTGCCTGGTGGTGTAGTTCGCGGAGCGTTGCGACAAATTTATTTGATGAGAACCAACAAGTTCCCTCATTCGGGATTGTCGCAGGCGAAACAACTGACTATTTCAACCACGCACTCTCACTATGAAAATATCCATCGCACTTCTCGCTGCATTCACCCTTACCACCACCCTTTTCGCCGAGGACGCAAAGCCGCTCAAGGTTCTGCTCATCACCGGCGGCTGCTGCCATGACTACGCCAAGCAGAAAGACATCCTGAAAAAGGGCATCGAGGAGCGCATCAATGCGGAGGTGACGCAGGTTCACACCGACAATAATACCACCAAGCCACCGCTCGCGATTCTCGGCAATCCTGATTACGCCAAGGGCTTCGACGTTGTCATCCACGACGAATGCGCAGCGGACATCAAAGAAGTGGACACCGTGAAAGGTGTGCTCAAGCCGCACATGGACGGCATCCCCGGCGTGAACCTGCACTGCGCAATGCACTGCTACCGCGTGGGCAACCCGAACCAAAAGCAGACCGCCGGCACGCCCGAAGCGCTGTGGTTTGATTACCTCGGCCTTCAATCGAGCGGACATGGCGCGCAGGAGCCGATCGCGATCAATTACACCGCTAAGGAAAGCCCGATCACGAAGGGCCTTGATAACTGGACGACCATCAAAGAAGAGCTCTACAACAATATCCAAATCACCACCGGCAAGGAGCTGGCCAAAGGCGCGCAGACGGTGACGAAGAAGAAGAAGGAAGCGGATGGCACCGAAGTGGAATCGTCGAACACGACCGAAACCGTCGTCGCGTGGACGAACCTCTATAATGGCAAGACCCGCGTCTTCTCGACCACCATCGGCCACAATAACGCCACGGTGGAAGACGCACGTTATCTCGACCTCGTGACCCGTGGGTTGCTGTGGGCCACCGGCAAGCTCGGTGAAGACGGCAAAATCGCCGCAGGTTACTCGAAGAAGTAAACCGCAGCACGCTTACCCTGCCGCGCCCGATGCCCATCGCGAATCCGAAGTTCAAGCTCCAAACGCCGTCCGGCTACAAGCCGGCACAAGGTCTGGAGAAGCTTGATCATCGCCAGATCACTGCCGACGAGTACAAGAAAAAACTCAAGCAAGCGCAGCTTGAGCTTCTTGGCTGGCAGCGGAAGATCGCGGAGACGAAAGGCACTGTGGTCATCGTCATGGAAGGGCCGGACGCGGCGGGGAAGGGTGGCGCAATCAAGCGAATCGTCGAAAAACTCGATCCGCGATTGCTGAAGGTTCACTCGATCGTAAAGCCATCGGCCGATGAGAACCAGAGGCACTACCTCTGGCGGTTCTGGACGAAGCTGGCCCCTTACGGGCAGGTCGTGATTTTCGACCGATCATGGTACGGGCGCGTGCTGGTGGAGAGGGTGGAAAAGTTCTGTGAAGAGCCGGATTGGAAACGGGCCTACCGCGAGATCAACGAGTTTGAGCGGCAGCTCATGGACGACGGCGCATTGCTGGTGAAGCTGTTTCTTTTCATCTCCAAGGATGAGCAATTGAAGCGCTTCAAAGCACGCGAGGCGGACCCTTACAAGCACTGGAAAATTTCGGATGAAGACTGGCGCAATCGCCGCCACTGGAACGAAAATGTCGCCGCCGCTGAGGACATGATCGCCCGAACATCGACCGAGCGAGCCCCGTGGCACGTCATTGGAGCAAATTACAAATGGCATACGCGAGTGAAAGCAATCGAGGCCGTCCTGGAAACCATCGGCAAAGGGCCGCTTCGGGATTCCGCCCTATGAGATACCGATGGATCCCAATCGCCGCAGCCTTGCTCATCGTCGGCTGCGAGAAAAAGACTGATACGACAAAGGACAAAGTCGAGACGGGCGAGCGGCAGGTAAAGCTTGGTGAGT
>JAYSTZ010000534.1:0-7729 GCA_043719365.1 Verrucomicrobiaceae bacterium
GCGCCGGCGTGATGCTGATCTCGTCTCGGTCATTAACTGCGGTCTTTACTCCATCGAGAAAGCGGATGTCCTCCCCGTTTACATGGACGAGAATGAAACGGCGAACTTCGCCCGCTTCGTCGTAAATACGATCTTTGATGCCGGGAAACGCTTTATCGAGGTTGTCGATGACGTCGCCCACGGTGGCTCCGGCTGCGCTGACTTCGGAAAGCTCGTTGGTGAGTTTACGGAGTGGTGTTGGTATTAAAACGGATGGCATGAATCACGGACCTTCGCGGATTCCCCGCGGCCTGACAAGCGCAGCTTTTCCGCACGATGTAAAAGTCGAAGGATTGAGGACCTCACGGACTTCGGATGTTTTGCAATTGAGGGTTGATAGTTCAATCCCGACAGAGCAAACCCGCACCCGGTCATGCTTTCTATTCGCATCGAAAAACTCACCAAGCGCTTCGGCACTTCCACCGCGCTGCACTCGCTCGACCTCACCATCGGCGCGGGCGAAATCTTTTTTCTCCTCGGCCCGAGCGGCTGTGGAAAGACGACGCTCCTTCGCAGTATCGCTGGTTTTTACCAACCGGAGGAAGGTCGCATTCTGTTCGGAGATGCGGACGTTACGAATCTGCCTCCTCACGAACGACACACGGGGATGATGTTCCAGAGCTACGCGCTTTGGCCGCACATGACGGTGGCGCAGAACGTCGCATTCGGGCTCGAAGAGAGGAAGCTCCCCCGCCCCGAAATTGAGCAACGGGTAAAAGAAGCACTCGCATCCGTGCGCATGGAGACTTACGCGGAGCGAAAGATCAACCAGCTCTCCGGCGGCCAGCAACAGCGCGTCGCTCTTGCTCGCGCCATGGTCATACGGCCTCGCGCGCTGCTGCTTGATGAGCCGCTCTCGAATCTCGACACAAAACTCCGTATCGAGATGCGCGGCGAGATTCGTCGCATCTGCAAGGAAGCCGGGCTCACGGCCATTTACGTCACGCACGATCAAAAAGAGGCGCTCAGCGTTGGCGACCGTATCGCCGTGATGGAATCGGGCCACATCCGTCAGGCTGGGGCGCCAGCCGAGGTCTATCGCCGCCCGCTGACACGCTTCGTCGCGGACTTCATGGGCGAGACAAATTTCATCGAGGGAAAAATCGCGTCCATCGACGGGAGCGTCGCCCGCGTGGATACTGCGCTCCGACAATTTACTGGAACCGTCCACGGATGGACGCCAACCATCGGGCAAAGCGTCACATTGAGCATGAGACCAGAAGCCTGGCGACTCGGACAGGACGCAGCCGCTCCCAACGCAATCACCGGACGAATCCGTGAGCGCGTCTATCTCGGCGAAATGGCCCAATACCGACTCGCTTACGCCGACACCCTGTTGAAGATCTACGAGCTCAATCCGCGCTTCATTTTCAAATCGGACGACCAGGATGTCACGGCGAGCATCGACACCGACGACGTCGTGGTTCTCGCAAACTAGCCCGCCAATTTCACGCACAGGCCCAAAACGCCCGCGGCGAGCACGACGGGAATGACGTCCCATTTCCGCCATTGGATTCCCGCAAAAGCCACCGCTGCGATCGCGACTGCAACCCAATCGACGCCCTTGGGAAAGAGCACCTGCAATCCGAACCAGACGGCAAGATTCAGCACAACCCCGACCACCGCCGCAGTGATCGCCGAGAGCGCACAAGTCAGCCGCTCATTCCGACGCAGTCGCTCCACGTAAGGCGCGCCGAGGAATATCCACAGAAAGCACGGAACGAAAGTAACCCAAGTCGTGATCGCCGCACCGAGGGTCGCCGATACGAGCGGCGATAGCGCGCCGTGCTGATTCCACCCGCCGAGAAACCCCACAAATTGCAGCACCATAATCAGCGGCCCCGGCGTCGTCTCAGCGAGCCCCAATCCATCCAGCATCTGCGGCGCGGACAGCCACCCGTGCGTCTCCACCGCCTGCTGCGCGACATACGGCAGCACCGCGTAAGCTCCGCCAAAAGTAACCATCGCCGCCTTGCTGAAAAACAAGCCTTGCTGAAAATGCGTCCCGCTCCAGCCCAGGCACGCGCCGACTGCGAGAATCGGCAGCCACCAAAGCGCAAGACACGTCGCAACCACTCGCACTGCCCGCCCGAACGTCGGCTGGACATCATTGCCAACCTGCAAAATTTCACCTTTCCCGTGCGGCGTTGCCACGAGAAACTTATCCTTACGCACCTTGCCACCGATCCACCCGGTCAGAGCTGCAATCGCGACGATGAGCGGGAACGGGACGTGAAGAAAAAAGATCGCGAGAAACGCGACGAGAGCCAGCGACCACATCACCTCATTTTTCAGCGCCTTCGACCCGATTCGGATAACCGCAGCCGCCACGATCGCGAGGACGGCGGGCTTCAGCCCGTAAAAGACACCGCTCACCCAAACAACATTTCCAAATGCCACATACACGTAGCTGAGCGCCCACAAAATCAGCGCGGAGGGGATGACAAACAGCGCGCCCGCCACGATGCCTCCCCACGTCCGGTGCAGCAGCCATCCGAGATAGATTGCGAGCTGCTGCGCCTCCGGGCCGGGCAGCAACATGCAGAAGTTCAGCGCATGGAGAAAATGGGCCTCATCGACCCAACGCCGCTTCTCCACGAACTCGCGGTGCATGATCGCGATCTGCCCCGCGGGCCCGCCGAAGCTGATAAAGCCGAGCTTCAGCCAAAAGCGGAATGCCTCCGCAAAGCTCGGGCGTGCGGGTGCATCCATGAATTGGTCCCCTGCCCTATTTCGCCGCCGCGCGCCCGACTCCGTAATAGATGAAACCGAGGTCTTTCATCGTTTGCGGGTCGAAGAGATTGCGTCCGTCGAACACAAGCGGCGTGTGCATCCGCTCGCGAACTTCGCTCAAATTCTGGTTCGCGAAATCCTTCCATTCCGTAGCGATGACGAGCGCCTCCGAACCGTCGATTGCTTCGAGCGCGGACGCTGCAAGCTTCACACTCTCGGGAATGAGGTTCCACTCACGCGCCTTCTCCATTCCTTTCGGATCGTAAGCGGTTACGATGGCTCCTTCGTTGACGAGACGGTTGATGAGTTCAATCGGCACCGAGTTGCGAACGTCGTCGGTGTCAGGCTTGAAGGTGAGCCCCCATACGGTGATTTTCTTATCCTTTAGCACCCAAAGTCCGTCGCGCATCTTGCGCAGGAAACGCTCAAGCTGGCTCTCGTTGATTCGTTCGACTTCCTTCAGGAGATTGAACGGCACACCGATTTCCTCGGCAATGGCGATGAACGCCTTCACGTCTTTCGGGAAGCACGAACCGCCGTAGCCAAGGCCTGCATTCAGAAACTGCCGGCCAATTCGGCGGTCCATCCCGATTCCGTCCGCAACCATCTCCACGTCTGCGCCGCTCGCTTCGCAAATGGCGCTGACCGCATTGATGTAGCTGATTTTTAGCGAGAGGAATGAATTTGCGGCGTGCTTGATGAGCTCGGCGGAGTTGATGTCCGTGACGAGAATCGGAGCCATGAATGGCTCGTAAATGCGCTTCATCAAATCGGTCGCGCGCTCACTGCCGCAGCCGATGACAATGCGGTCGGGCTTCATCAGATCCGGCACCGCGCATCCCTCGCGCAGGAACTCGGGGTTAGAGACCACGTCGAACGACGCTTCTTTATTGTAACGCTGAATCGTCGCTGCAACCCGTTCGCCGGTTTTCACGGGCACCGTGGATTTATCCACGACCACGCGATACTGGCCGGGCTTCAACGCTGAAGCGATCTCGCGGGCAACGCGCTCGATGAAAGTCATATCCACCGAACCATCCGGCTGCGGCGGCGTGGGAACGGCGATGAAAATAACCTGCGAGGCATCCACACCTTCCTGAATACTGTTGGTGAAACGCAACCGCTTCGCCGAGACGTTTCGCTTCACCAGTTCCTCCAAGCCGGGCTCGTAAATCGGAATCTTGCCCGCTTGGAGCATGTCCACTTTCCGCTGGTCGTTATCGACGCAAATGACGCTGTGGCCTACTTCCGCAAAGCAAGCTCCTGTAACAAGGCCCACGTAACCGGAGCCGATAATGCAAAGTTCCATTAGTTTTATATTTCCCCGCAGATGTAGTGGGGAAGCCCGATCAGTGCAAGTCCGCTACCACGGTTTCCGCTGAAACCACCACCATTCCAACAGCAAAACACCGTAGCCGCACAGAGCTACGAGCCACCAAAGTGAACGATCTGTTTTTTTTGCAGTCTCCTCCACAACGACGGCAACGCTGTCGCCAAATTCGACTTCCTCCACCGCCTTCAAACTTGTCTCCTGCAAAGACAGCAGACTCGCACCAACGCGATAATCGCCGCCAGGACCGACAAGGTGATATTCGCCCACTCGCGCCGCGGGAATTCCCGATGCGATGCCGTTCTCGGGAAGACTTTCCTTGCGACTCCCGGCCGGACCATCCACCCGCACTTCTCCCGCGCCTCCAAATGTCTGCGGCGGCAGCACGCCCGTGGCGATTGCGTTGGCCTCCGAAGTTCCGGACATCTTCCGCGCGTATTCGACGAGATTGCGCACCCACACCGGAAACGCCACGCGAAACGGCATCGTGCTCCTGTCGGGATGAAAGAGCAGTTGCACGCGCCCGACGTCGCCCTCGAATCGCCCAAGCATCAGCGGTCCGTGCCCGCCATCCACGAGCACTTCGTATCCCGACGCGCCGACCACCTTGTCATCGGGAGCCAACACCGGATCATCGCTGAAGAGCACTTCATCGAAGCTCATGTGCTGAAGCACCGGCGAATCGCGCCGCCAATCGATCGCGGCCACACTTCCCTTCCCAACTGTGATTACACTCGCCAATTCCGGCGGGACAAATCCGATGCCGACGGAGAGGCGTGCCGTGGTTTTCAGAGCATCCGGAGTTTCGGCAAAAAGAAGATCGTAGCTGTTCGGCGAAGGCGTGTCCTTCATCGGGAAAATGCGGAGCCCTTCCAGCGTGCTGAGGGCGCGGCGTATGCCACCGAGCGACTCCGGCGCGAATACGTCCAACGGTCGAATGGCGGGAAGGAAAACCCACGCATCATTGTCGCTCGCAAGCGAATCCCCTGCGCCCGCCTCCACCACCGCATGGACAAATGTTGCGGTCTCGCCGCTGATTCGAAATGCGAGGCGGGGCGCAACAGAATCACCACCCACCGCGATGGATTCACGCGCCAGAACTTGATCCCCAGACCGGAGCGCCACCGAAACAGACCCGGCGGGATGCTGCGCCGAGGTTGCAACCTGAACGAACACATCCCAATCCGATCCCGCCGAGCGGCGAGCACTCAGCGCCACGATCCCCGCGTTCGAGCCCGCCGCAGGGAGCTTTTGGAGCTCGATCTGGAATGGCAGTTCGAAGTTCGTTTTACCCGGCAGATTTCCATCCGTGAGCAGGACGACGCTCTCAAACGGATGCGTGCGCGCCATCGCCTGCGCCACGCGGAGCGCCTCTTCGATATTTCCCGGGACATCCTCCACTTCCAGCGCATCCAACGCCGCACGCAATTCGCCTTTGCTATTGGTGAATCCGGTGGCACGCCGCGCCGCTTTTCCAAATGCGATGAGCGCCATCTCCTGCTCGGGCGCAAGCGCTTCAATGCGTTCGCGGATGCGTGCCTTTGCTTCGTCGAGACGCGACTTGCCGTTCAGCATTGCAGCCATGCTCGCGGAAACATCCACCAGCACCGGGAGCCGTGTGCCCGCTTTCGGCTCGCGCTTTAGGAACGGCTGCATCGCAGCGAGCGCGAGTAATGTCAGTAGAAGGATTTGGAGAAGCAATAGGATGTTCCTCTTGAATCTCTGGAACGGCGAATTCACCCGCTGGTCGCTCAGCACCTGCCGCCATAGGACTAGCGATGGCACCATCTGCCGTGGCCGACGCAGCTTCAAAAAATAGAAGACGATCAGCGGCAAAAGAAGGCCGAAAAGCCATGCGCTCGACAGCGAGGAAAAGCTCATTCCCTGCTCCGTGCCGGATTCCCGGCGCGACGTCAACGGAACGATCGCGCTGATTCAACCGCCCGCGTTACTTCGACCGCCACTGTTCGCCGTTTTCGGCGAGTACGTCGGCGATGCCCTGCAGCGTTGCGAGGCGCGCGTATTCCGTGTGCGGGATGGTGATGTCGAGTTCGGTTTCGATGAAGAAAACAAACGAAGCCATGTCGAGCGAATCGAGCCCTTGTTTGCGCAGCGGGATGGCCGGATCAAAGACGGATGAGTCTTTGCCGAGGTCGGCTTTATCCATGATTTCTCGGAGTTGCGGGATGGTGACGTTCATAAAATTGCGGTTCGGGTAAGCAGCGCGCTGGACCAGGAAAGCCCGGCTCCAAACCCGCACAGGACGATTCGCCGGATTTCCGGCTTCGTCAACTCTTGCGCAAGAATCAGCGGAATGGACGAGGAAACGGTGTTCCCGCAATCCTGGATTGCCAGCGCGACGCGAGCCGGATCGAGTTGGAGAAGCTTGGTGAGAGTATCGACGATGAACTTGCTGCCTTGGTGAAAAATAAAGCGATCCACATCGCCAATCTCCGTTTCATTCAGCTCCAGCAACCGGCGAATGTCGGCTGGCACATTCTTCGCGGCGAAGTTGAAAATCGCTCGTCCGTTCATGAAAAGCTGACCGCCCGCCGGGCATGTCAGCTCTGCGTGTTCCGCGCCGATTGTGCCGAAAGTGAATCGCCCTGTCGCGAAGACCGGCGATTCGCCAATCCACGTGCAAGTCGCCGCGTCGCCAAACAACAGCGCGGTGTTTTTATCGGCGGAATTGATTATCTGAGAATACGGGTCCGCGGTAAAAAGCAGCCCGTTGCGAAGTCCGTATTCGCGCATAAACGCCTGCACTGCGGCGAGCCCATAAACGTAGCCGGAGCAACCGAGCGAGATATCGAAACACGCGCAGCTCGTTTTGAGCCCCATCGCCCCGTGGACACGTGCTGAAACGTGCGGAATTTGCGCACCGGGATTTTGTGTGACTACGACGACGCACTCCACGTCCTCCGGCACGGGACCACCGCGTGCGACGAGGTCCTGCGCAGCTTTGATGCAAAGGTCCGTGGTGGTCTCGTCGGCAGACTTGACCGCGCGATTGTGGACACCGAGCTTCCCTTCGAGGAAAGCCGCGTCGATTTCAAACTCGGCGAGCCGGGCGTGGTTCGCGATGCGCCCCTCCGGAATGTAGGAGCCGATATTGCGGATACCGATTGTCATGCAGCGGGAAGGAGCGAGAAGAGCAAATGCCCAAGCGGTTGCCCGTCGCCAAACAGGGCGGACCGCGTGATGCGGAAGTTGGAATGTCCCATAAACTGCACTTCGATACGCGCAAATTGTGACTGCCGGAAACTCTGCGAAAGCTGCAACCGCGTGAAGAGCCACTTTCCTTTTGCCTCCGGGAAGCAGCGCGTGAGCAGTTCTTTGTTCAATGCGACAACGAGCTCGGCATTGGAGAATCCGGGCAGCGGCGCGATTGCGATGCGGCGTGCGGTTGCGTCGAGTTCCATCTTCGCCACCAGCGTAGGTTCGTCGTATGGCTCGCGGAGCGAAATGGGCTCGCCGTTCTCCGTGAGGACGATCGTGCGTCCGTTGAAACGAAAGACCGCGTGAACGCCTTCAGCGGGACTTTCCTCCGCTGGGATTTCCCTCGCCGTGACATTTGTGGTGACGAGACGATGACAAACGAGATCCGCTTTCTCCAGCACGATGCCG
>JAYSTZ010000535.1:0-3243 GCA_043719365.1 Verrucomicrobiaceae bacterium
CGCAGGCCGCGTGATGAGCCGGACGAAAGCGCAGCAATCTTTCACTTGGAGCGGTGTGCGGAAGCAGCTCAAATCCGCAGGCGTCGAGCTGCTCAGCGCGGGAATCGACGAATGCCCCGGCGTTTACAAAGACATCCACACCGTCATGTCCGCGCAGACCGACCTCGTGGAAGTGATGGGCACGTTCATGCCGCGCATCGTGAAAATGTCCCCGCCGGGCGAGAAGGCGGAGGATTAACCTGCGAACGCTCCGCTATTGGCTGCGCACGGAATCTTCGTCGATCGAGTCGGCGGAATTGGCAGGCCCGATTGGTTGCGTTGCGGCGACCCGCGTCTGCGTGAGGCGCTTCATGGTAAAGGCGTGGCGTTCTTCCAGAACTGATGCAACTCCGCGATCCAAGGAGAGAACCTTTGCGCGAACTAATTCGTAGTAGCGAGTCAATGCGCCGCGCTTCGCGTAGTCTGTGCGTGCAGCCCTTGATGCGTCCCACGCGGCGATGACGGACGGGTCGCGCTCTGCAATGGTCCGGGCCTTGCGGTAGCGGATGCGAAGATCGAGATCTTTCGAGGTGGACGGTGGGAGCAGTGTACTTCGGCTCTTGTCACGCGACGGATCTGCCTTTGGAGGCTTCGCTGGATCGGCCTTGGCGTCTTGCTTTTCCGCTTTTTTGGGTGCGGTTTGCTGTGGCTCGGGTGTCGGGTTTTTGCGAAGTAGTTCGAGAAGTTTGTCGTCGCGGGGAGCGGGTGAGGGGAGTTCGGGTTTGTCCGCCGGTGGCTCGTTCGCTGGCGGTGCGGCGGGCTCCTGGGCGAGCAGCGGTAGCGCGGCGAATATGAGCAGCAGTGATTTCATGTAATAGTCCTAATGCGAGAGAGGGCTCGGGAGCAAGCTTACACGCCTTCGAGCTTGCCGGTGCTGTCGCCGTGCTTGTCGGCTTTGACACCCATGCTGCCGAGCATCGTGAGGAAGAGGTTCGACATCGGCGTTTCTTTGGGGAATTGGATGTGTCGTCCAGGTTTGAGCGAGCCGCCGCCGCCGCCAGCGAGGATGACAGGTAGGTCGTGGTGGGCGTGGCGATCGCCGTCGGCGATTGCACTGCCCAGAACGATCATCGAGTTATCGAGTACCGTGGTCGCGCCTTCGCGGAACGATTTTAGTCTGGTGAGGAATTCGCTGAATCGCTCGATGTGCCAGCGATTGATTTTTGCGAGCTTCGCTTTCTTTTCCGCGCTGCCGCCGTGGTGCGAGATTTCGTGGTGTCCATCATTCACGCCGAGCCATGGGTAACTGCGATTACTGCCTTCGCGCAGGACGCTGAATGTGGCGATGCGTGTGGAGTCGGTGGCGATGGCGTGGGCGAGCAGTTCATACATGAGCGTGACGTGCTGTGTGAAATCCCCGGGGATCCCCTCGGGCTTTTCCATCGACGTGAGCTTGGGCATTTGCGCTTTGAATTTCTCGGCCTGTGCGATGCCGACCTCGGTCTCGCGCAGGGCGGTGAGGTATTCGTCCATCTTGCGCCGGTCGCTTGCGCCGAGGTTGCGCTGGAGGGCTTTTGCATCGTCGCGGACGAGGTCGAGGATGCTGCCGCGGCAGGATTCGCGGAGCGCTTTTCCCGCTGCGAGATCGGGGTCAGGGGCGGAGCCGAAGAGGCGCTCGAAGACGAGGCGCGGGTCGGAGATGGGCGGCATGGGTGAGTTCTCATTTCGCCACGAGATATTGTTTTGATAAGCGCATGCGTAGCCACTGTCGCAGGCTCCCGCTTGGCGGCTGGAATTGTCGCATGTGAGCTCCAGCGAGGGGAGTCGCGTTTCGCGCCCGATTGCCTGCGCTGCGACCTGATCGGCGGAGATGCCGATGTGGATGTCTGCGCCCGCTGTTTTTCGCGCGCGGACGCCGGTGAGGAATGTCGCATTGGCCCGTGCGTGGTCGCCTGCACCGTCACTGCCTGCGCGGGCATTCACGTGTGCGAGGCCGGAGAGTACGCTGGTCTGCGCCTGATGCGCTTTGAGCGCTTCAAGTGTGGAGGGTAAATCGTAACCGGCCCCGATCTTTTTCGGCGTCCAGCTTTCCATGTCCATGCCGTTGGGCAAATAGATGAAGCACATCCGCTTTGGCGCACCGCCGAGCGCGGCGCGGGCGGGCGTCATGGCTTCGAGGAACGGTAGGGCGATGCAGGCTCCGAGTCCGCGAAGAAATGTGCGGCGCGGCAGGACGAGCGATAGGTTCGTGATGTGCATGGTAGAGTTATAAACCCCGAAGTCAGGCGGGTCAAAGAAGGTTCTCATACCATCATTCACAAATAAAGAGGTGGTGTATCTGTGATGCGATGGGCGGCGGGTAGGGTGGGCGTCCCGCCCGCTGCGCTGCGCATCTTGCGTAGAGCCCGGTGGAGTGCTGCGGCGTGCCTTTGCGAGTGTTGCGTCCTTTGGTGCGTTCGATGATTCAGGCGGGACGCCCGTCATTCGTTTCCGCATACCGTATTTTTAATTTTGGAAGACGGTAAAGGGGCTTCCATGCACAAAAAAACCGGCGTGGCATCGCTGCCACGCCGGTCCAAATGTTGAGTCGCTAAGGACTACTTCAGGTTGGCCTGATGGAACTCGAACCAGTCGTCGAGGTTGTTCAGGTTCACCGCGTCTGGAAGGACGCTGCCGTCATCAGCGAGGCCGCTTGCACCGAGGATGCCCTTGCGGGTGTCATCAGCGTGGACGTAGCCGAGGATGGCGAGGTTGTGCTTGTGGATGGCGGCCTTTGTGAGGTTTTTGCCGTTCGCACGCACCCATGCTTCGAAAGCAGGATAGGTGGGCTTGCTGGTGGCGATGAAGCTCTTCACGGCTTCTGGGTCGAGGCCCAGGGCTGCGCAGGTCATCGAGTCGTATCCAGCGCCGATGCCGGGATAGCCAGCGGCGAGTTTGCCGGCGGCTTCGAGGCTGACTTTCAGCCAGAGGCGTGGAAGGTGGAGAGCGCCGAGCGGGCCGGCAACTCCGGAGCTAATCATTGGGACGTGGCTCATGGTAGTGTGTTTTCTATTGGTTTGTTTGTTTGTTTATCGCCCGCGGTATGCGGGCAAATTGGTTTACTTCTTCTTTTTGGCAATGCCGCGGCCTCTGAAGGTCAGTTCGGCGATGGCGCTCTTGTCCAAGCCGCCATAGCCGAGCTTCGTGAGCTTGGTGTATTGGGCGAATGTGGCCTGCGCGAGCGGGAGGTTCATTTTCTGTTTCTTGGCGACGCCGAGTGCGATG
>JAYSTZ010000536.1:0-7712 GCA_043719365.1 Verrucomicrobiaceae bacterium
GTCAAAAGGACTTGTCGGATCGGGGTCGGGATCAAGGCTACCTCCTAAGGCTAAGTATTGTGCGAAAATTTCCTCACTGCGCCGAAAGCGCTCCATCGGAGTGAGGTCTATCCACTCCTGCCACTCTTCCGGCATCTGTTCGTAAGTCATCGCGGGTGCATCCATAGGGAGAGCGCGCGCGGCTGACAAGGGGAGAAAGTTGACAAGTGAACCCAGTAGGCCGGTAGTCAGTAGCGACGGTGTTTGGTGAAGAGCAGTTCACTGTTTGGCGCGGTTTTAACGGACCGAAGGGACCGAAGGGACCAAAGGGACCAAAGGGACCAAAGGGACAAGAGGGACGCTGTCCCTTCAGTCCCTTTGGTCCCTTTCTCTCACCCTTAGCCGCGCCCGCGTCATCCGCTCCCTCAGGCCACCTTCTTTCAAAAAAGCTTTCTCCAGCGATTCTATCTGCCTTTTCAGCAAATAGATCGTCAGCTTCGTAAGGTTGAGCAGCACGTTGGCGGCGATTTCGGGGTTATCGCTTTCGATGCCCCTCTGGAACGTCGAGTAGTCGGCATCCGGGGTGCGGTTTCGCTCTTCAAAGCGTTTGTAATAGCGATGGCTCTTTTCCCATTCCGGGAGCTGCCGCGTCCTCAGGAAGTCTAGGAAGTCTTCTTTCAGTTCATCCAAGCTGGCGCGGGCGACGCCGGTGAGTTTGATCTCCATCTCTTTAGAAGTCCCCGAGGCCGCGCTGCCTTCTACGATGTTTTGTTTGCCGGAGCGGGCGGCTTGCACCATCTGGTCCACGGTGCGGTCGCCGTATTTGGGCAGCCATTTCTTTACGAAAAAGCAGGTGCCCACATAGACGATGACCGCCTTCTGGTAGGAGTAGAGCTTTTCGTAGCCGCCGTGAGGTGGGATGAAGTGTTCGTCGGGCATGGCCGGGGGCTACCAGAGGGACAAAAGGGACGCAAGGGACAAAAGGGACAAAAGGGACGGTCCCTTTTGTCCCTTTTGTCCCTTCTGTCCCTCAGAGAACCACCCCGCCGCAAAAAAAACCCCCTGTTACCTTTCTCCCAAAATTTCGATAAGTCCTTACGAACACTCATGAAAACCATCATCCAACGACTACTCATCCTCGCCTTCGGGCTGCTCGCCACGGCCCACGCCCAGGTCGCCGCCACCGATTCCTTCGACCCCGCCTTCAGCGCGGCCCCTGTCTGCATGGCCCAGCAGCCGGATGGGAAAGTCCTCTTTGGCGGCAACTTCACCACGCTCACGAGCGGTGCCGTCTCCCGCACCAGCCTCGCCCGCGTGAATGCGGATGGCTCGGCGGACGCGGCCTTTAATGCCAACATCACCGCTGGCAACGTCCAGTCCATCGCCGTGCAGCCGGATGGGAAAATCCTCGTCGTCGGTGGCATCACCATCGGCGGCGTCCAGCGGGCCATCACCCGGCTGAATGCCGATAGCTCGGTGGACTCTACCTTTGCCGCCACGAGCCTCAACTCCACCAGCACCCTCCTCCGCATCCTGCTCCAGCCGGATGGCAAAGTCCTCGTTTGGTCCGCCTCAAGCTCCGTCGGCGTGTATGCCGACGGCACCCCCATCGCCCGTCTCAACGCCGACGGCTCGCGCGACGCTTCCTTCAACATCACCTTGGGGGTCCAGCCCGATGTTGGTAACACTGTGACCATCGCCACTCTCGTGCTCCAGCAGGACGGGAAAATCGTCTATGGTTACTCTTTCCTTTCAAATCTCGACTACAAGGTCATCGGCAGGCTCAACGCCAATGGCACCACGGACACCGCTTTTAATAACAACGTGCCCTCTGCCTTGTTGAATAATCGCGTCGGTGGCATCGCCCTCCAGCGCGATGGCCGCATCGTCCTTACCTCCAGCCACGACCTCACCGCCTCCAGTGGCAGAAACAACATCAACCGCCTCAATGCCGACGGCACGCTCGACACCACCTTTGCCGGAGCCACGCTGATTAGCGGCACTGGCGGTATGCCGCTGGGAAACACGAACGGCCTCTCCCCGCAGGCAGACGGCAAGCTCGTCGTCTTTGGCAACATCATCAGCGGCACCTACAACGGCATGACCCGGCTGAATGCCGACGGCAGCCTCGATAGCGCCTTCGCCCCCACCTTTCTCACCAGCGTCCCCGCCGCCACTCCGCTCTACGGCGGCCTCATCCAGGCCGATGGCAAAGTGATCGGCATCGGCGCCGGGTTCGCCACCGTGAATGGCACCGCCCGCTTCCGCGTCGCCCGCCTCACGAACGATGCCGCCACGCAGACCCTCACCGCAGATAGCGCCAGCGCCGTCACTTGGACCCGTGGCGGCAGCGCGCCGGATGCGTATGCCGTCACTTTTGAAAACAGCACCGATAGCGGCGCGACGTGGACCCGCCTCAGCGGCACGCCCACCCGCGTCAGCGGCACGGGGAACTGGCAGCTCACCGGCCTCGCACTCCCCGCCACCGGCCAGCTCCGCGCCACCGGCCTCTACGGCATCTCGCGGGTCGGCAATACCGCCGGCGGCGGCAGCACCAGCGCCACCCAGCAAGTGGCCAGCTACACGCTGGTCGTCGCGCGGCCCACCGCGACCATCGTCTCCCTCACCCGGCAAAACGGCACCCCCCGCAACGCACCGGATGCGACTTGGCAGGTCGTCTTTAGCCAGGCCGTGGGTGGCCTGGGGCTCACCGGCGCAAACTTCGCCGTGGTGCAAGGCGGGAGCGTCACCGGCGCGACCGTCGCCAGTGCGTCTCCCACGAGCGGGCCGCCCTCCACCACTTGGAACATCTCTGCCGATACCGGGACGGGGAATGGCACGCTGGGGCTGAACTTCGTGAATGACACGGGCATGACTCATCAAATCACCACATCGCTGCCCTTTGTCGGCGAGGTCTATACCATCGTGAAACCGCAGCCCACCGTCGTCACCACCACTGCCAATAGCGGCGCTGGCTCGCTGCGGCAGGCGGTGCTCAATGCGAACGCCAATCCCGGCGCGGACACCATCACCTTCGACCCCACCGTCTTCGCCACCGCGCAGACCATCGTGCTCGAACTTTTTTTACCGAGATTCGCTGGCGATACGACTGTTACGGGCCCGGCGGCGGGCGTCACCGTGCGGGATCAGAATGCGATTGGGATGTTCTCCATTGGTGCCGGAACGACGGTAAGTATCACGAGTTTAACGATGTCCAGTGACTTGGAGTGCATTAGCAACTACGGCACTTTCACGGCGAGCGATTGCGGGTTCACATCATCAGGTATTAGCGGCATTGGCATAAAAAACTCCCTCATCGCGACAGTGACGAGTTGTAGGTTCATCGGCATTGGCGCGATTGCCAATTATTTACCCGCTACACTTACTGTGCGCGACAGCAGCTTCACGGGGAGCATCCATAATGAGGGAGCTGCTACCATGAGCGGCTGCACCACGGATAACTCGATGAACCCAGACGCACCCACCCTTTCCAACCAGATTGGAGCCACGCTAACGCTGACCAATTGCAGCCTCTTGGACGGCTCAAGCACCGGCGTCAGTATCCTCAACGACGGCACTCTAACCTTCCAAAACTGTACGGTGGTCGAGACCGAGGTTTCCTTTAATGCCGCCACCTTCAACGATGGCACGCTGACGCTGAAGAACACCATCTTCCGGAAGAGCCCCGCCTCCGGCACTGCCATCAATGGCAACCCCTTTATCGACGGCGGCGGCAACTTCATCCTGAGCAGAACTGCTTTCGGTGCTCCGGCCCTCGCCGCCGACCTCACCACGCTCGGCCTCGACCCGACCGGCCTGCAAAACAACGGCGGGCCGACGAAGACCGTCAAATTGCTCGGCGGCGCAGCCATCAACGGCGGCCTCGCGGCCAACGTCCCCGGCGGCGTGACCACCGACCAGCGCGGCAGCGGCTTCGCCCGCAGCGTGGGCACGGTGGACATCGGCGCGTATGAACACCCGCGCCCCGTGCAACTCGTGGCCACCACCGCCAGCGCGGCGGAAGGCACCGGCTCCGGCAGCACCGACTTCACCTTCACCGTCACCCGCCCCGGCGCGACGACCGACGCCCTGACCGTGAACTGGGCCATCACCGGCACCGGCACCAACCCGGCGAACGCTGCGGACTTTAGCGGCACGCTGCCGAGCGGCACCCTCACGCTCCCCATCGGCACCGCCAGCGACACCATCATCATCCGCGTCGTCAAAGACGCGACCGTGGAGACAGACGAGACCTTCACCCTCACCCTGAGCAACCCCACCGCCGCCCACGCCATCGCCGGCAACGGAGCCGTGGCGACCATCGTGAATGACGACGTTCCGCCAACAAACAACGCGCCGACAAACATCACGCTCTCCAACGCGACCATCGCCGAGAACAACACGCCCGGCGCGACCATCGGCACGCTGACGGCGACCGATGCAGACGCGGGCGACACGCACACCTTCACCTTTGTGAACACGGCCAACAGCAACCTCGCTGCGCACATCTCGGGGAACGACAACGCGGCCTTCACCCTCACGGGGAATGTGTTGAGCATCAATGGCAGCGCGGATTTTGAGACAAAGAGCAGCTACAACATCCGCATCCGCGCAACGGATAACGGGAGCCCGACGCTGTCGTTTGAGAAGAGCTTCACCATCAGCATCACGGATGTGACGATCCCGCAAACGATCGCGTTTGCTGGCCCTAGCGACAAGGCGTTTGGCGATGCGGACTTCATGGTGAGCGCGACGGGCGGAGCGAGCGGGCAGCCGGTGACATTTACTGCGAGCGGCGCGGCGACGGCGACGGGGAACACGGTGCATATCACTAGGACAGGCCACGCAAGCATCACCGCTTCGCAAGCAGGCAGCGGCGACTACGCGGCGGCGGTGGATGTGGTGCAGAGGTTTTACGTGTATCCGGGAACGCAGGTCATCACTTTCGCCCCAGCAGCGACCGCCCTGCCAACGGCTACGGTGACGCTGACGGCGACGGGCGGCGCAAGCGGGAACGCGGTGACTTTCAGCGTCGTGAGCGGCCCCGGCTCGCTCGCTGGCAACGTGCTCACTTTCACCGGCAACGGTGCAGTCGTGGTGCGCGCTTCGCAGGAAGCGGGCGGCAATTACGACGCAGCAGCGGATGTGGAGCGGACCATCACCGTCGGCGAAGTGAGCGGCCCGCCCGCCGTGGACGATGCGGTGACGCTGGCAAACGGCAGCAGCGTCCTCTACCCGCTGGCAAACGACGGCAACCCGAACGCAAACATCGCCAGCGTGAGCGACGCCAGCGTGGTCATTGATGGCCGCACGCTGATCGTGCCTGCTGGGTTCACCGGGACATTTACCTACACGAACGACGAAGGCCAAACGGCGACCGTGACGGTGACGACCGCCGCGCCGGACCTCGCGCCCCAGCGGTTCAGCGGGCTGCTGTATAATAGCAGCACGGGGGCAATCGTCGGGCGCGCTCGGACGAGCCGCACGGTGGCAGGCATCAACGTCTTCACCGCGCAGATCGGCTCGGCGACGGGCAAGAGCGTGTTCACTTTCCCCGCCTCGGGGAACTCGGCCACGGGAATCAGCACCGCGCTCGGAACTGTGAGCGCGACGCTGGCGACGGACGGGCATTTGCTCGTGACGATGAGCGGCGGCGTGAGCGGCGATTTGCGCCCCTCCGTCCTCAGCGCCAGCCCGGCGCTTTATAACGTGGGCCTCGGTGCACTCGTCCCAGCCGTAAAAGGCGCGGGCTTCGGCACGGCGCGCATCAACTCCAACGGCTCGGGCAAAGTGCTCGTGAAAATGCCGGACGGACGCGCCTTTTCCGCCAGCACCGAGCTGTGCGATAACGGCAGCATCAACTTCTACGGGCGGCAGGCGTCCACGGTGCCGTTCGGCTACGTCGGCGGCGAACTCATCTTCGCAAACCTCGCAAAGACGGACCTCACCGGAGAGCTAGAATGGAAGCGCCCCGCGCAATCTATGGGCGTAGATCGCGCCGCCGTGAACAGCATCGTAGTCGCCAACGGCTGCGTATCCGACGGCACGCTCGGCTTCCCCGACGGCCCCGCAACGCTGACCTTCACCGGCGGCAACTACGCCACGCCTTGGAGCTACGCCGTGACCGTGAGCGGAGGCGCAGTGACGCCGTTCCTGCCGACGCTGCGCTTCTGGACGCCCGTGCAAACCTCGCAGACCTTCAAAGTGCGCTTCCGCCAACCAAGCAGCCCCGTGGACTCGACAGGCACCGGAATGTATTTCCAAAAGAGCCAGACCGCGCTCGGCTACTTTCCTGGTCTTTTGCTCAGCGGCAAAGTGGAGCTGAAGCAGCAGTAAACGCTGAGACACTACGGGCCGGTCTGCTCAACACGCAAGCCGGCCCGTTTTGCGTCCCGACATGGCTGGGATTCGTGGAGATAAGGAATCGTCGATCTTTTTTCTCCCCCGCGAGTGTCTCCGCGCGCTACACCGTTTGGACATGCGCTCGCTCATCTTCCTACTCGCCGCCTCGTCCGCTCTCGCACTTGAAATCCGTGTCGCGCCCGACGGTCCGGTTTCTTCGCTCGCTGCTGCTCGCGATGCCGTTCGCGCGGCTAGGGAAAAGGGCGATGTTTCTCCGGCGCGTGTGATCGTGGGGCAGGGGACGTATGTGCTCACGGAGCCGGTTGTTTTTGAGCCGCGCGACGGGGGCGTAAGCTACGAAGCCGCGCCGGGTGCGAAGCCGGTTTTCTCCGGCGGAAAAAAGATCGGTGGCTGGAAGAAAGACGGTGCGCTTTGGACGACGAAGACGGACCTGCGGTTCGACGCGCTGTGGATCAACGGTCAGCGCGCCCAGCGCGCGCGGACGCCGAACAAGGGATTCATCCAGGCGATGGGTCAGCCGACGAAGCCAATCGTCGCGAGCACCGGCGAAGTCGGGAGCACGCTGCTCGCGGTCGCGCCAGAGTTTGCCGCGCCGCTCGCTGCGCTGAAGGGCGATGAGGCGAACGACGTGAACGTGCTCGTTTATTTCAACTGGGACATGAATCGCCACCGCCTCGCCGCCGCGAACTCCGATGGCACGTTGCAATTCACCGGACCGTTGCGCGGGCCGTTCTTTTCGCTCGCGCCGTTTCATAATATGCGGGTGGAAAACTACCGCGCCGCGCTCGACGAAAAAGGCGAGTGGTTCCTCGCCCGCGACGGCACCCTCAGCTACATGGGCGACGAGCCGAAGGAAGCCGTCGCGCCCGTCGCGCCGCAGTGGCTCATCATTCGCGGCGATGCAAAGTCGGACAAACTTGTGAAGGGTCTCACGTTTCGGGGGCTCGCATTTCAGCATCAAGGATGGACGCTGCCGAAGGGCGGTGCGTTCTTTGCTCAGGCGGAAAACATGCTCATCTCCGCCATCGAAGCGGACGGCGCGCGCGACGTTCTTTTTGAAGACTGCGAGTTTGCCCACACACTCACGACTGCCGCCTGGTTTCGCCGCGGATGCAGTGAAATCACGCTCCGCAAGTGCCACATCCACGACCTCGGCGCAGGCGGCGTGAAGATCGGCGACCCGACGATTTCGCAAGTCGGGCCGGAGCACACGCATCACGTGCTCGTGGAAAATACGATCATCTCGGGCGGCGGACGGCACTTTCCCGGCGGAATCGGAGCGACGATTTTCCACGCGAGCGACACGACCCTGCGGCATTGCGACATCGGCGATTTTTACTACAGCGCCGTGAGCATCGGCTGGACGTGGG
>JAYSTZ010000537.1:0-3237 GCA_043719365.1 Verrucomicrobiaceae bacterium
CGACATCCGCGCGGCCTGAAATCCACGGAGCACGCAGCGCGGGAAGTCCTTCATCGGACGTGCCGGTGAAATCCGGATCGCCCCAAGGACCGCTGCAATCATACACGCGGACGGGCTCGTTTTCCTCGATCTTGCCGTTGAACGCCTTCGTCGGCGAAAGCACGATTTCCCGCATCGGCACACGCACGCCGGGCAGCGTGCCCTCCACGTAAACGCGTTTGCTGGCTGGCAGTTGTTCGCTGCTGTGTGGCTCGAAGGATGTTTTTGGATCGGCAATCATGGTGTGTAAAAAGTGTGCAGTAAAAGCACACAGCCGTCCGAGAAATCTCCGCTCCCTTCGGCGGCATTACCCGCATTCAGGTTCGAAGGGTAAGGTGCTTGCAAGCACCACTCTCAGCCGGCTGGCTCCCCTGCGTTTCGAGTGCGGAAGGTGCAGTGTGCGGGCAGGGCTGGCAATCGCTCTTTTTAGATATTCTACCGGCTTGCGTGGAACGGTGATTCTCCCGCAGTTTGTGCATGATGAATCTCAGCCGCCGCCATTTCCTCACAGCCACGCTCGTACCGCTCGCGACCAGCGGAATCGCCGCAGTCAATACTTCGCACCCGAGCGATGATAAGGGTCTTCCGCCGCTTTTGCCGGACGAGCCGGTGGAAGGGCCGCTTTTCCTGCGGGCCGGGCCCATGATCGGGCATGTAGCCCATGACCGCGCGCTCGTGTGGGTGAAAGCGAGCAATGCGGCGAAAGTGACGCTTCGTGTGAGCGTTCGTTCGGATATGGCAAAGGCGCGGGTGATTTCCGGACCTGCGCTCACGGCGGACAACGCGTTTGCAGGGACGGTGGAGATTCCTGATTTGGAGCCAGCCAGCCGTTACTATTACAGCGTGCTACTCGACGACGAACTCGCGACGGTGCGCCCGCCCGCATCGTTCTGGACGCCGCCTGCGCCGGGCACTGCTGGGAAGACGCGTGTGGCCTTTGTCTCGTGCTCGGGCTATCGCGGCTACATGGCGGCGGCTTCGTGGGCGGACATGGCTGCGCGACCGGAATTTGATGTCGTGCTCCAGCTCGGCGATAATCACTACGGCAACACATCGGACCTCGCGAAGCAGCGGGCAAATTACCTCAACCATCGCGAGGTTGTGGGCTTTCGTGCTTTGACCGCCCAGGTGCCGTGCGTCGGAGTGTGGGACGACCATGACTACGGCGTGAACGATTCCGACGGGACGCAGCCCGGAAAGGAAAACTCGCTGCGTGCATTTCGCGAAGTGTGGGCAAACCCCGCGTTTGGCGAGGCGGAGAACCCCGGGTGCTACTTCAAGTTCACGCGGGGCGACGTGGATTTTTTCATGCTCGATGTGCGCTATTATCGCTCGCCGGATGCGGCGGAAAAAACCGAACAGAAAACGATGCTTGGCGAGAAGCAGCTCGCGTGGCTGAAGCGCGAACTCACGGCGAGCAAGGCGAAGTTCAAGTTCATCGCCAGCGGCAGTGTCATCGAATCCGGTGGCCCGCTCGACTCCTGGACGAGCTATCCTGCGGAGCGGCGTGCGTTGCTTGATTTTCTAAAGGAAATGGAGGGAATCGTCTTCCTCAGCGGCGACCGTCATTTCACCGCAGGTTACCAAGTCGAGGGCAGACTGCTCGAAGTCACGAGCGGTCCGCTCGGCAGTGGAAATGCCACATTTCCCCCGAGCCCAGAGGCCTGGGTCTCGTGCAGTGAGGGGAAGATGTGGAGTATATTTGAAGTGGATACCACCGGCACTGTGCCGAAACTCGCCTACGAGCTGTGGCACACGAGCGGAGGCATGACGGAGCGCCGCGAACTGTCGTGGGACGAAGTGAACGGACGCGCAAAAATCCCGCCTTCGCCGCCGCTGCCAAAAGGGCCTGTCGTGCGAAAGACGAAATAATTGTCTTTCCAACAGGGCCGTGCCGAAAATGATGCGCGCTCGTTCCGAATGAAATTTTCAAACCTTCGTATCGCCGCTGCGGTATTCACAATCGCGTCCACCGCAATTGGCGCTCCCTCCACCGTAGAACTCAGCCAGGGAGGCTCGGTGCGTGGCGAGATCCTCGCCGATACCGTGGAGCGGGTGGTGGTGGATTTGGGATTCACCGTTCTGACCATCCCGCGCGACGCCATCACCCGTGTGACGAAAGACGCGGCGGGCGGCACCGCGACTATCGTGCATGGCGATGAACTTTTTCGGATGGACCCGGCCGCACGTCCCCAGGCGGTGAAGGATCTAGTCAATGGAATCGGAGATCGCGTGGTACTGGTGAAAACATCCGGCGGTCTCGGGTCCGGTTTCATTATCCACGAAGACGGATACATCGTGACGAACGATCACGTCATCGCGGGCGAGAGCGAGATTACCGTCACGGTATTCGGTCAGGGAAGCAAAGGGATGGACAAAAAAACATGGGAAAACGTCCGAATTGTCGCATCGAATGCGGAGATGGACCTGGCGCTGCTGAAGATCGAGGGCGGTGAGAAAACCAAGTTTCCTTTCGTGCCGCTGGGCGACTCGGATGAGCTGCGACAGGGCCAGCCAGTATTTGCCATTGGGGCACCGCTCGGGCTGGAGCGTACAGTGTCGCAGGGAATCATCTCGCTGAAAAATCGCGTGGAAGACGGGCATATCTACATCCAGACCACGACTCAGATTAACCCCGGCAACTCGGGCGGGCCTCTCTTTAATCTGAAAGGCGAGGTCGTGGGTGTGAACAATATGAAGATCGTCGCGCCGGGGGCTGAAGGGCTGGGGTTTTCCATCCCGACCGCGTTGTTGAAAGTGTTCCTTCGCAATCGTGAGGCTTTCGCCTTCGATCCTGCTAATCCAAACTCCGGCTTCCGCTACAATCGTCCTCCCCGCATCGCACAACCAATCTCCAAGTAATCATCTATGAAATACCGCATCTGCACACTCATCGTGCTCGCCGCCTCCTGGCTGCCGGCCCGCGCCATCGATAACCTCACGACCCTTCTCCCGGAGGATGTGACTATTTTTTCGAGCTCGAAGGATTTGAACCTGTTCGAGAGCCTGCAGGATCACCCGATCCGCAAGGCCATCGCCGCTTCCGAGCTGAAGAAGATCTTTGCGCCTCTCATGGCCAAGCAGGAGGAAGGCAAGGAAAAGGCTGCGAAGATTTTCAAGGACGAGACCGGCAAGTCGCCAGAGGAAATTCAGAAAATGTTCAGTGGTCCTTCGGCAGTCGGTGTGAGTATCGATATT
>JAYSTZ010000538.1:0-7678 GCA_043719365.1 Verrucomicrobiaceae bacterium
TCAACGACATCTACCAATGGGTGCAGTTCAACCGCGCGATCATCAACGCCCGCGACGAACCGCTCGCTGACTATCGCAAATACAGGCGACTGCACCTGCTCATCGGCGACTCGAACATGTCGCCATTTGCCACCGCGCTGAAAGTCGGCACCACGAACCTCGTCCTCACGCTGCTGGAGGAAGGCCGCCTGCCGAGCAACGTCCTTCTTCAAGACGCCGTGTTCGCGACGCGTTCCGTGTCACGCTCAGGGAGACCGGATGGCCCGGTGATTCTTTATGACGGGCGTAAGGAAACGGCTCTCGGCATTCAGGAAAAATTCCACGCCGCAGCGGTCGAAGCTCTCGCCGGGCGGGACGAAGAAACCGACTGGGTGCTGGAGCAGTGGGCGTTTGTGCTCGATGGATTGCGGGCGAATGACCTGGAGATGCTTCTCGGTGCGGTCGATTGGGCATCGAAGAAATGGCTGCTGGAAACTTTTCGCGCCGAACAAGGACTGGCTTGGAACGATCCATGGCTCCAAAGCCTCGACCTCGAATACCACAATATCAACCCCGCGCGCGGACTCTTTTTTGCGCTGCCCGCACCGTCCGAAATAGCAGAGTTCAACCTCCGCATCCGCCGCGAGAGCGCACTCCGCGAGCCTCCTCAAGACACCCGCGCGAAAGGCCGTGGAATTGTCGTGGAGCGCTTCATGGAAACGCAGATGCCGTATATCGTGAACTGGGATTCCGTTGCCGCCGCGGATTTGCATGTTCTCGCGATGAGCGACCCTTTTCAAACTTACGAGACCAACGCACGCGCACTCGTGGAATCTGCGATGATGTAAATGAACACAAGCACGACCACCGCTGTAAAAGTCGGCAAAGGCTGCGGAATCCTGTTTTTCATCCCGTTCACGCTGATCGGCGGCTTCTTCCTTTTGATCCTTGGCACTTCCGTAGTCCAAGACTGGCAGACGCGTAGCTGGGTGCCCACGCCGGCCGTCCTCCTCGGAGACTCACAGCAACTCGAACGCGACAAGTCCGGCGGGGACAATAAGGAGAAAGTTCCCTATCGCTACAGCTTCGCGGGCCAAAGCTACACGCAGGACCGGGTGACCCGTTCAAACATGACCGTGAACGGGCGAAGTTCAGACACCGGCCAGCGCCTCCGCACCCTGCCGGCAGGCTCGGAAGTGACATGTTACGTAAATCCCGCATCGCCCAGCGAAGCAGTGCTGGAGCTGCGCAGCCTGACCTACGCATGGTTCCTCGTGATTCCGGTGATTTTTCTGAGCGTCGGAATCGGCGGGATCGTATTCCTCATTCGGGCAAAAGCATCGAAACTTTCACCGACTTCAGGGTCGGGCCAACAGTGGGATGGAAGCAACATCCAGACAAAGCTGTCGTCAGCCACGGCGGTATCGGAACGGAAGTCCAATTCCAAACTCGGTGTGATTGGCCTCCGGATATTCGGCCTCGTATTCCTGCTCATTGGCGGAGTCGCGACTTGGTTCGTGGCAGTAAAGCCAATGCTCGAAGCTCGCGCCGCCCAGTCGTGGACGGCGATTCCGTGTACGATCGAAACAGCGGCGGTGGAAAGCCATCGGGGCAGCAAAGGGGGCTACACCTACAACATCAAAGTCCGCTATCGCTACGAATTCGACGAACGCAAATACCTGGGTGAGCGCTATAATTTCAGCACGGGCTCTTCGAGCGGGCACGACTGGCGGGAAAAGGCTGTGCAGCAACTCCGTGCGGAGCCTTCGCCAGTGTGTTTTGTGAACCCCTCCGACCCCAATGAGTCGGTTCTCAAGCGAGAGCTCGGCAGCGACGCATGGTTCGGACTCATCCCGCTCATCTTCGTTCTCGTTGGTGCGGGAATTTTCTTTGGCGCACCGAAAATGGCTGCAAAGAAGAGCGGGATCAACGCCCTTCCCCGCCCGGCTCCGCAGCAGCAGATCACGTCGCTCGCGCATGGCGGATACGAACTCAAGCCAGCGGTTTCCCCAAAAATGGCCTGCGTCGGCATGGGTTGCCTTTCGCTTTTTTGGAACGGCATCGTGTGGATCATTCTTCTCCAGCCCGACATGCCGACGTTCGCCCGCATATTTGTATCGATTTTCGCGCTAATCGGATTGGCGATGTTTGGCGGTTTTGGCTACTATCTACTCGCGCTTTTCAACCCAAAACCCACGCTCTTCGCCAGCGAGCACTCCGTCGCGCTCGGCGCATCCTTCCAGCTCAAATGGAGGTTTTCCGGCAACGCATCGCGCATCGATCACCTTGAATTCATCCTCGCGGCGAAAGAATCAGCGACCTACCGGCGCGGCACCAACACCACGACTGATCACAATTTCTTCGTCCTCGAAAAGGTCTTCGAGACACGCGACCGGACAAGCATTCCGTCCGGCGAACTCACCATCACGATTCCTCACGACTCGATGCACAGCTTTGATTCCGGGAACAACAAAATCACCTGGGCCGTCCAGCTTAAGGGCAACATTGCCAAATGGCCCGATGTGAAAATGGAATTCCCCATCACCGTACTGCCCAACTCACCATGATCCGCCTCGGCCTGCGCGAAAACAAAAACACGTTTGAACCCGGCGAAGAAATAGCGGGAGCAGTGCTCTGGGATTTTCCGACGCCCAAGAAGCTCATCGAGGTTCGCCTTGTGTGGAGCACTCGTGGCAAGGGAACCGAAGATGTCGCCGTTGTTGCGACGCAACCAGCCGATGCAGCAAAGCGGGCCGACACCACCACTTTCTCATTCATCGCCCCTCCCGCGCCGCACAGCTTCAACGGAACTCTCATCGCGCTGATCTGGGCGGTGGAACTCGTCGTGGAACCCGGCGACGAATTCGAACGAATCGAAATCACCATTGCCCCCGGCGGAAAAGAGATCGTCCTTCCTCGGATTCCTCAGCCGAAATCGGCAGGGGCCATCAAAATGAATTGAGCCGTTTGTTCCCCTTGCCACCACCTGCCAGCCCAGCCAGCATTCCCAACGTGAGCGCCAAGGAAAATCCATTTGCCAGTGTAAAAATCGAGAGCCTGCCTTTTCGCTTTCCGCCCGGAGCGTCGTGGGAATCGCTGCTCAAAAGACTGGAGGAACTGGAATGGTGCGCAAGCATCGTCGGAGGAAACGGCGTGGGGAAAACCACGCTCGTCGAACAACTCGTCCCCAAGCTCGTAGAGCGTGGCTACGAGCCCGTCGTGATCCGTCTGAATGCCGAAACAAGCATGCGGGATAAAGACCGCCTCCCTGATACTCTCCGCGAAGTCGTCGCGCCCGGCTTCATCATCATCGACGGCGCTGAGCAACTCTCCACACGGCACTGGCTCCCCGTTCGCGGAGCTGCGAGCAAGGCCGCGGGTTTCATCGTCACCGTTCACCGTTCCAGCAGGCTGCCGGTGGTTTTGGAATTGGAGAGCAACGTGAAATTGTTCGAAGCACTCGTCAGCGAACTATGCGGCGGAAAACTACCCAAAGACGAATCGCACGCCATTTTCCTGCGCAACCGTGGCAATATCCGCGAGTGCTTTCGGGAACTTTACGACCGCTGGAACGGGTAGTCCGCAGATGATGCGGCATAATATCCGCTTGTCGGAGGACCGAATGGAACTTCGAAAACTCGCCAAAGCTGACTTTGAAAGCCGCGCCCGTGCTGGCAGAGCATTGACTAAAATCGCTTGGAGGCAGGACAGTTGCACGCTCTCCGACATTTTGGATTCTGGCAATGAATGGACAATTACCGCGAATTTGAAATCCTCAACCGTATGTGGGATACAAACGAAGCCCCATGGAAAATCTGGTAATGAATAAATCACCTTTTGCAGATCACTTTCGCGGCAAGCGCATTCTTGTCACCGGGCACACCGGATTTAAGGGAGCATGGTTGTCGCTCTGGCTCTCGCGCCTCGGCGCGGAAGTCCACGGCCTCGCATTGCCGCCGGAACCGGGGCCGGGGCTCTACTCGCTCGCCTACGGCGGAATATTTGCCAGCGAGCATTTTCAGGACATCCGGGATTTTTCGGGCCTCCACGCGGCAATCGCGGACTGCCGTCCGCAGCTTATCTTTCACCTCGCGGCGCAGGCCCTCGTTCAGACCTCGTATCGCGAACCGGTCGCAACTTTTTCCACGAATGCAATCGGCACGGCTCACTTGCTCGACGCCGTGCGACAGCTCGAGATCGGCTGCGATGTCGTCGTGGTGACGAGCGACAAATGCTATGAAAACCGCGAGTGGGATTTCGGATACCGCGAGAACGATCCGCTTGGCGGACACGATGTTTATTCGATGAGCAAAGCCGCGACCGAACTAGTGGCGCAATCATGGAGCCGTTCGTTCTTTTTGAAAAACGACGCGCTCGGACGCGTGGTCACCGCACGCGCAGGCAACGTCATCGGCGGCGGTGACTTCGCGGAAAACCGCATCGTTCCTGATTGCACGCGCGCGCTCGCATCCGGACAGACCGTCGCCGTGCGAAATCCCGACGCGGTTCGCCCTTGGCAGCATGTTCTCGATTGCCTCAGTGGCTATCTTTGCCTCGCTGCCCGCATCTCGACTGAGCCAAAGGACTCGCCGCTCATCTCGCCGTTCAACTTTGGCCCGGCGACGCACGACTTCCGCAGCGTGCGGGCGCTCGTCGATGAAATCCTGAAACACTGGCCGGGCTCCTGGGAGCAAAGCGGACCGGTCTTTCCCGGCAAGGAGGCAGGAAGGCTCCGGCTCGCGATCGATAAGGCAACGGAGCTTTTAAACTGGCGTCCTACTTGGGCGTTTGATGAAGCCATCAAGCAGACCGCGCACTGGTACCGCCGCCACGCCGACGGCGAGGCTGACCTCCGGACCTTGACGCTCGATCAAATTGCAGAGTTTGAGCGCTCGGCCTGCACGCAAGGAATCGCCTGGGGGGCTGGACGATGAACACACCAACTCTCGCATGGAAAGGCGGGCGCGTCCTGATCACGGGAGCATCCGGTTTTATCGGCAGACACATCATCGCGCTCGGGCAAAAGCTCGGCGCGGAGATTCACGCGTTTGACCGCGTCAAAACCGAAGGTGACGTTGCGTTTTATCACGGCGAAATTACCGACGCCGCGCGCGTCGCGGAAGTCGTCGCGGAAGTCGCTCCTACGGGCATCATCCACCTCGCGGCGGCAGGCGTCGCATACGGAGAAACCGACGTTAGCCACCTCTGCCGCGTCAATTCGCTCGGGCTCGCAAACGTGCTCGAGCCCGCTTCGAAATTGACGTCGCCACCAGCCGTAGTCTCCGCAGGCTCCGGGTTTGAATACGCCCCGATGGACCGCGCACGCCGCGAAAGCGATCCGCTCCTTCCAAACTCCGCCTACGGAGCCAGCAAGGCCGCAGCAACAGCGATTGCTTCGTACTATTCTCCGCGACTGCCCGTCACGATCCTCCGCCCTTACAGCATATACGGGCCGGGCGAACCCGCTGGCCGGCTTGCGCCCTACATTATCGCCAAGACGCGCGCCGGTGAACCCATCGATCTCACGCTCGGCCAGCAAATCCGCGACTACACCGATGTCGTCGATATTGCCGAGGCATTCTGGCGAACGCTCGTGCAACCTCCCGAAGGTGGAACGCTGCGCACGCTGAATGTGGCCTCCGGCGAATTCGTCACGCTCCGCGACTTTATCGAAGCCGTGGGCGATGCACTGCGGCGAATCGGTCTCACTCCCGATTTACGGTTCGGCGCGCGACCGTATCGCAGCGACGAGATGATGAACTATACGGCGAACATCGCGCTCATTACAGAGACCCTAAACTGGAAGCCGAGCACCCCGCTGGCGACGGGTCTGGATCGAATGCTCGCATGAAACTGATCGACCGCATCCAGCTCTATCCGAGGCAGCACCGTGGCGACGCCCGTGGCTGGCTGCTGAAGTGTATCAACGGACACGAAGACGGGCTCCCCGCCGCGACGGGTGAGTTTTACGTCGTGATGGCGCTGCCCGGAAAGATTCGAGGAGGCCATTTCCATCCCAGCGCGCAGGAGTGGTTCACGCTTCTTCAGGGCCGCGCCACCTTGCTTGTCGCCGACCCTATAACAAACGAGCGCGCCGAACTCTCGCTGACTGCGGATGTTCCGATGACGGTCCACATGCCCGCGGGAATCGCCCACGCATTCCGCGCCGAGCAACGCGAAGACGAGCCTCCCATGCTACTTTCCGCCTACTCGGACCTTCTCTACGATCCGGCGGACACCATTCCTTTTTCATTCGAGGAATGACGCCCCTCGTCTCGATTTGTATCCCGACCTTCCGCCGCGCCGCGCAACTCAAACCCACGCTCGACCGCCTCGCCAGCGTGCTGGCCTCTGGCGGGTGGTCCGACAAAGTCGAAGTCTGCATCAGCGACAACGCATCCCCCGATGAAACCCCGGACGTCATCACCGCGTTTCAACCACCGGGCATCATCGTAAAGAAATTCCGCCAGTCAGAGAATGTCGGCTTTTCGCGCAATCTCCAAACGGTGTCCCGGATGGCATCCGGCGAGTATCTCCTGTTTCAAGGAGACGATGACGCCCTCGCCAGCGGCGTATGCGCAACACTCAAAAGAGCCACTGCCGAGCGCCCCGTCGTCGCGCTTTTCCCCACACTTCCCGATCAGCCGATGGACGGCAATTGGGACGCGCGCAAAGTGGAACGCTGGTTCGCAAACGCCAGCGAACTCACGCGCACGCTTGGATTATTTCATCTCACATTTCTCGGCAATTTCATCGTGCGCCGCGAACCCTATCTCGCCCACGATCAGGGCGAGTTCTGCGCATCGCTCTACCCTCATGTCGTAGTGCTCCTGCGCATCCTCGCGAAGGAACGTTCATGGTGGGTGCCCGAGCGGCTATTTGAATTTGAGGAACAATTCAAAAGCTGGAACCAGCCGCTCCTCACCGCCGTCGATATCACCCGCGTCTATACCGACGAACTGCTCGTTCCAGTCCGCGACCGCACATTCGCCTGCGAGTTCTACGACCGTACCGTCCGCAGCATCCCCCGCGCTTTTTTGAACCGTAAACTCGGACGCCCCGATGAGCCAGGAAACAAATACCAGAGCCTCGCACTCTCGAATCTCCTCGCCTGCTACCGCTGCTCAAAGAAACACCAATTCATCGCATTCGCCTACTGGCTCGCAGGCGTTTCGCTTCCTGCGTTCGCCCTGCGCGCCCTGCTCGGGGAAAAGCCAAAGAAGGTCGAGTTTTAGCTGACCAAGCTACTACGCTGCGCAAGCCATCGACCGTCGGCCACTGGGAATCCCGAGCCTCGCGATGAAGTCGCGCTCATGCCCGAGAATCGCATCAAGAACGAGCGAACTCCCCACTACTTCTTTGAGTTCGGCGATTCGTGTTCCCATGCTGCGCATGACTTCGAGTATGTCGTCCATCTCGCCGGGGAAGGTATCATCCAGCCAGAGCCAAAGCAATAGAGCCCGCCTGTAAACACGGCAGAAAGCTTTGAGAGAAACACTGCGGGCACCACCCGAAACCACATCAAACGCAGCTTGAACGCATGAACACTCAGTGGCCATTCGCTGGCGCGCGGCGGATATTGCGGAATCGGAAAATGTCATAGATAGAGCCAGTCCTGTCTTTCTGATTTTTTGAAAACACTTGGTTATTCGAGGGCGCGATTTGTTGAGTTTTTGGAAATCCACCCGCTGTTTTTCGA
>JAYSTZ010000539.1:0-7676 GCA_043719365.1 Verrucomicrobiaceae bacterium
CGCCGTTGTCTCGACTTTGCGTCCGCGTTTGCCGATGTCGCGGAGACACGCAGCGAGGGCGTAGCTGTCGGGCGTGAATTCGTTGAGCGCCACGCTGTAGCGTTTTTGGATGTGGTCGGCGATTGCGTCGGCTTTGAGTTCGAGCTGGGTGACCCGAACTTCGAGCCCTCCGCGCTTCTCGACATAGACGCTCTGCTCGCGGCGCAACATGCGGAGTCGCTCGGCGACTTCCTCGGCCCCTGCGACAAATGCACGGCGCTCTTCCTGGAGTCGCGCGACACTTTCCTCGGCCTCACCGATGCCGGCCCGCAGGCGCTCCATGTTGCCTTCGATTTCGGCGTTTTCGATGTGGAGTGAAGCGGCGCGATCATCGTACGTGGAGATGTCGCGGCGGCGTTCTTCCATGAGCCCCCGGAGTTCCTCGATGCGCGCTTCCATCGGCTGACGCTGATTGTGGAGCGAGGAGTGGCGCTGACGCTCGGTGGCGACTTTGATTTTCAGTTCGTTGAGCTCGGCGCTGACTTCCGATTCCTGTGCGCGGAGCATTTCCAGTTCGTTTTGCGCTTCGCTGCGGCGGGCGATGAGTCCGTCGAATGTCTCCATGGCGCTGAGGACTTCGAGGTCCATCTGCTCCATGCGAGTGGCGGCTTCAGCGCGGCGGGCTTCTGCGTTTTGCTTCTCCCAATCAAGCGTCTGCTGCTTCTTCTCGGCGTCGCGGACCTGGCTTTCCAGCAGCGATTGCTGGCCGCGCAAAGTGCTGAGTTGCATCGTGGCGTTTTGCTTTTCGTTGCGGGCTTCTTCGATGGCGGCGTTGCTGGAGTCGATGGCTGCGACTGCATCTTCGTGGCGTTGATTGAGGACTTCGAGTTGGTCGCTCAGCACGGCGATTTCGGCCTGGAGGTCGATAATCTGGTTCTTGCGATGGAGGATGGAGTTTTCCTCATCCTTCTTGCTCGCACCGCCACGGAGCACGCCGTCGCCGCTGATGACTTCGCCGGCGAGCGTGACGATTGCCGAGCCGCGCATTTGCGGGAAAACTCTCATCGCGGTTTCGAGGTCCGGGACGAGGACGCTATGGTTCACGAGGCGTTCAATGGCACGCGTTACTTCGGGTTCGGGCGTGATCTTGTTGATGACCCAATCGATTGCACCGTGAGGGAGCAGCATGAGCTCGTTGGTCTCGTGCGTGAACATGCGATCCATGTCGCGCAGGAGCAGCGAGGCCTTGCCCATTTTTTGCGATGTGAGCGTCTTCATGACGTGCTCGGCCATCGTCGTGTCCTTCATGATAATGGCCTGCAAATTCGAGCCGAGCAGCGCCTCCACGGCCACGACGAACTCGGGCGCGACCTGGATGGATTGCGCAAGCGCACCGTGAATCGCCGGACCGAAAAAATCGGGGTTATCGAGACCCGCGATGACGGCTTGCGTTCCTTCGCTGAGGCCTTCTCCGGCGGTGTTGAGTTGCAGGAGAACGCCGAGGCGTCCGTCCTTTTCGCTGAAGACGCGCTGGGTGTCGCGGAGTTCCTTTTCGACAATTGCCATCGCCTCGCGAGCCTCACGCAGCTTGGCTTCGGCGGCACCCATCGCGGCGGTGCGTGCTTCGAGTTCACGCTCGACAACCTCGATATCGGCGATGGTCGTAGTGTTTTGCTCTCGGAGATGAGTGAGCGATTCCTCGGCGCTCGCGGCGTCCTGCGCGAGAATCGCGAGCCGGGCTTCCGCACCATCGCGTTGTTGCGAGATCGTGCTGCTCTGCGCGCGCAGGCTGCTGAGCTTGCTTTCCACGCGACCTGCATCGTTTGCGATCGATGAAATCAGCGAATCCGCCTCGGCGCGCTGGGCGGTGAATCCCGCTGCCCGCGCCTGCACTTCCTCCATGCGGCGAAGCTCGGCGGCGAGCATGTCGGTGATTTGGGTGAGCTCGCTCTCCGTGTCGCGGAGTTGCGTCTCGGCCATTTGGAACCGCTCCTCTGCGGCTGCGACTTCGGCGCGGTAACGCTGCTGGAGTTGCTCGAATTCAAGGACGCGCTCGGCGTTAAATGCGAGACGGTTTTCGTGATTTCCGATCCGCTGGCGAATGTCCTGCACGGATTGCCGCGCGCCATTGAGCCGTTGCTCCATGTCCTCCAGTGCAGCGCGCTGGGCCATTGCTTCCTCCTCGGCACCGGACACGGCGATTTCCATCTCGTATGCTTTTGCAGCAAGAGAATCGAGCTCCTCCCGCGAAGTGGTGCGCGAGCTGTCGAGCTCGGCCCATTGGCGCTGGGCGTGGTGGAGCTCGAGAGTCTTGAGGTCTTCGAGCATTCCTTGGTAACGCCGCGCCTTGGCTGCCTGGCGCTGGACGCTGCCAATCTGGCGCTTCACTTCTTTGATGATGTCGGCCAGCCGGAGCAGGTTTGCCTCGGTCGCTTCGAGCTTCCGCAGCGCTTCTTTACGCTGGAACTTGTATTTGGTGATGCCCGCAGCTTCTTCGAAAATCGCCCGGCGATCCTCGGGGCGGCTGGAAAGAATCTGGTCGATCTTTCCCTGCTCCATAATGGAGTAAGCCGAGCGCCCGATGCCGGTATCCATGAAGAGCTGGTGGATGTCCTTGAGCCGGCATGGTGTGCCGTTCAGCAAATACTCCGAGCCGCCCTCGCGGAAAACGCGGCGGGTGATTTTCACCTCATGCCAGTCGAGCCCGAGCTGCTCTTCGCACTCGGTGAAAGTCATGGAGACCTCCGCCATGCCGAGCGCCTTTCGACTGTCGGTGCCGGAGAAAATAACGTCGGTCATCTCGCCGCCGCGCAGTGCTTTTGCCGACTGTTCGCCGAGCACCCAGCGAATGCTGTCGAGCACGTTGGATTTGCCGCAGCCGTTCGGCCCAACGACGCAGGTGACTCCGCGATCGAAGTTCAGGATGGTGCGCGGGGCAAACGACTTGAAGCCGAAGATTTCTAGCGATTTAAGATACATGGACGTGATTGCGTTCGGGAGACTGTGGAACACGGGCAAAAACCTCGCAAGCACAATTAGTAGTGGTTTTGACTAAAATGAAACCGCTATGGGGAGTGGATGACTATTTTCAGGCGCTGCACGGCTACGGGCCTAAGGTTGCCGATTTCCGACAATCGCCCGAGCGCATGGATTCAATACTTCCGCGCCTCGATTCGCCCGAAATGACCGAAAACACTCATTGACGGGGTGGCCGGGGGTTAATAGTCTGCGCACCCATTTTTAGAACTGCAACCAGCCATCGAAAGGAGGGAAATTACCAAATGCCAGAAGTACAAGTCCGTAAAGGAGAACCCATTGACCGCGCACTCAAGCGCCTCAAGGGCAAGCTCGAGTCCGAAGGAATCATGGATGAAGTGCGTCGTCTGCGTGCATTCGAGACGCCAACGCAAAAGTCTCGCCGCAAGGCGAAGCTCAACGCGAAGCGCGCGAAAGCCAAGAAGAACCGCTTTAACATGAACTAGGTTGTTCCGGGTATCATTGCCCGAATTGTTTTCACAAAGAGCCGCTGGAAATTAAACCGGCGGCTTTTTCGTGTACGGATGGTAGGGATCTGGCTCGACTCTGTCTTCTGGCGCAGGTAGAAACGGCGGAATGAGCAAAGCCATTACACCTATTCTCGCCCTTGTTGCGGTCGGCACGACTGCATTCTCCATAGTCCAGTGGAACGCGCGGACCGCCGCGGAAGCAGCCTCTGCGGAACGCGACAATCGCCTCGCTGCGCTGGAGCAATCCTTGAAGGATGCACTCGCTACGGCAGCCAAGGCGAAGGATGCGCTGAACTCCGAGGCGGATAATGTTGCCCGCTTGAAAAAGGAACGCGACGACGCGAAGGAAGCATCGAAGCAGGTGGCGGCAGCAGCAGCCGGGGCAGCGGGCGTTTCGGCGCCGACGGCTGCTGACGCGAAGCCGCAATTTGATCTCCGCAATGTCATGGGAAACATCGCGAAGGGCTTTGACGATCCCGAGCAACGCAAGGCGATGAAGTCCATGGGGGAGCGCATGGTGGGCGGCGCTTACGAGAAGATGTTCAAGGATATGGGGCTCACCGAGGCCGACTCAAAGCTCGTCACCGAACTCATCGGCGAGCGCAATTTCGTCGCGATGGATCGCGGGCGGAAGTTGCTGACGGGTAAAGCGGACGAGGCGACGGTCGCCGAGGTGCGCAGGGATATCGCCGTGGCAAAAACGGAATACGACACCAAGCTGAAAGCAGTGCTCGGCAATGATAAATACAACGATTTCACCACCTACGAGCAGACCTTGGGCGACCGGCGGACGCTGGAATCTTTGGCGCGGGACTTTGAGCGTAAGGGACTGCCTCTCGACGAGACGCAGAAGACGCAACTCACAAAGATCATGACCGAAGAGCGTATGAAGAATCCTTCCAATGACATTCCTGATCTCGGCGGCGGTCCGGGAATGCAGGTGCTGATGTCGGATACCGAAGCAAAGGCGCAGCAGAAGCAGGAAGAGGAATATCAGGGGCGCGTCGCCTCGCGTGCCGCGCAGGCGGGACTTTCTCCGGACCAGATCAACACTTTGCAGGAAAGTCAGAAGCGCCGGAACGAACAAATCATTTTTGCCCGCACCATGGGCAAGGCGTTTCTCAATCAGAAGTAGGCGCGATGTATCGGCTCCTCGCGATCTCGTTCCTGTTCCTCGCGATGGCGCTCGCCTTCTGGGCGCTCGATCTTCAAGGAAAGCTCGTGCTGAAAGAGAAAGACCTCCTCATGCTGCGCAAAGAGCGCGATGCTGCCGTTGCAGCGGAGAAGGCGGCCCGTGCGGAGAATTCCGCCCGTTCACCAAAGGAGCGGGGCCGTATGGAAGAACTCGAATCTGGAAAACGCGCTTCCGGCCAACTTCTCAATGACGGAGCCAAAGCGAAGGGTCTTCCGACTGTGCCCGCCCAGTGACCCCTACGTCGGTCCTTGCATTCGGTGGTAAATCCGGGCAGTATTTCCAGCGCTATGAAAACATTCATTTTCACCACCATCGCACTCGCCACCGCAGCCTTCGCTGCTGACAAGAAACCCGCCACGCCAGACGCCAAGCTTTCC
The DNA here is from genome assembly GCA_043719365.1 of Verrucomicrobiaceae bacterium. GTDB lineage: Bacteria > Verrucomicrobiota > Verrucomicrobiia > Chthoniobacterales > Chthoniobacteraceae > SXWH01. The sequence goes on from JAYSTZ010000539.1 coordinate 5,058, forward strand.
GATTTCACGATCGGCGAAGTCGTCTCTGGTCCCGCTGTGAGCCTCGCCAACACAGGCGGCAAGGCTGTCGTCATCGAAGCTTGGGGCGTCAACTGCGGCCCTTGCATCGCCAGCCTCCCGCACATCGAGCAGATCGCAAAGCGCAATAAGGCCGACACGATCGTCGTCGGCGCGGAGAGCCAGAACTCGCCGGACGCCGCGATTCAGGAAATCGTGAAAAAGAACAAACTCAGCTACACCATCACCAAAGGCGGCGTCCGCGGCCCGGTGAATTTCAGCGGCATCCCGCACGCATTTGTCTTCAATACTGCGGGCAAACTCATTTTCTCGGGACACCCTGCCGACAAGGAGTTCGACAAGGCAGTCCGCGATGCCGGCAAGCCAATCGCAGCGGTCACGAAGTAATCCAAATCCTTTACCTCAAAACCCCGGCAGCCGTGAAGGTCGCCGGGGTTTTCTGCTTTGAAAGACCACGCTCCAGCCAGAATCGCCCTCGTCGCCGCCCACTATCCGCCGGATAACGGCGGCGGCATCGGCACCTACACAGAGCTCCTTGCCGAGGGGCTCGCCGCCGCCGGGCATGGGGTCGTCGTGTTTGCCAAATCGACCACGGGGGCCGACTGGAGCGACTTGCGCAATGGCGTGCGCATCGAGCGATTCCGCCAGCGCGATCTTCCGCGGCTGGAGCCCCGCTTTCCCGGCTGGTGGTGGAGTCGCTTCGTCGGGCGGCGCATCCTCGCCGAGCACCGGCGCGAGGCGTTCGACGTGGTGGAGTTCCCGAATTGGGAGGCACCGGGATACTGGTGGGGAGCGGGCCGCGGCGGAGTCCCCGGCGTCACCCGGATTCACACGCCGTATTTCGAGACCCTCGAAATGGCCGGCAAAAAACCCACCGCAGCCGACCGCTTTGTCTGCGAACTTGAGCGCAAGGCGGTCTGCCGTTCCTTCCTGCTCACCGCCTCCACCCGCTTCCACGCGGACTCCGTGGCCCAGCGATATGAGATCGACCCCGCGCGCATCACCATCCTGCCGCTCGGCATCCAGTGCGGTTCCGAGCCCGAGTTCATCGACAAATGCGGGCCGCTCGAAATTCTCTACGTCAGCCGCATGGAAGCCCGAAAAGGCACGCAGACCCTGCTCGAAGCCGTGCCTGAAGTGCTCGCCGAATTCCCCGAAACGCGCTTCACCCTCGTCGGCGGCGACCGCCCCCACGCGCCCGGCGGGCTCACATTTGAGCACTGGTTCCGCGCGAACTTCCCCGGCCACGAAACGAGCGTCGCCTTCCTCGGGCACCTTCCTGCCGGGGAACTCGCCGCCTGCTACCGTCGATGCGACATCTTCTGCGTGCCGTCCAACTACGAGTCCTTCGGCCTCATCTTCGTCGAGGCCATGGCGCACGGAAAACCCGTCGTCGCCTGCTCCGGCGGCGGCATCCCGGAAGTCGTCGCGCACGGTCGCACCGGCTTCCTCAGCGAGCCCCGCGACCCCGCCGCACTCGCCGCAAATCTGCGCCTTCTCTGCCGCGACGCCGGCCTCCGCCGCACCATGGGGCAGGAGGCGCGCCGCGATGTCGTCGCCCGCTTCAGCCGCGAGCGCATGGTCCGCGACACCCTCGCCGCGTATCGCCTCTAAACTCTTTTTTTTCAGCCATGTCCTACCACCGCATCGCCGCATTCCTCGTCGCCCTCACCACCCTGTGCTCCGCCGCAGATCTCCCCGACGGCCTATACACCGAGATCACCACCGAGCACGGCGTCGTCGTCTGCGAAATCTTCTTTGAAAAAACCCCGCTCACCGCCGCCAGCTACGTCGGCCTTGCCGAGGGCACCCTCGGGCCCCAGCCCCGCAAGCCATTCTTCGACGGCCTCAAATGGCACCGCGTCGTCCCCGGCTTCGTCATCCAGGGCGGCGACCCCACCGCCACCGGCGACGGCGGACCCGGCTACGAATTCCCCGACGAAATCGTCCCCGGCCTCCGCCACGATTCCGCCGGCACCCTCCAAATGGCCAACGACGGCCCCGACACCAACGGCTCCCAATACTGCCTCATGCTCAGCCCCCAGCCGCGCCTCAACTACCTCCACACCGTCTTCGGCCACGTCGTCCGCGGCCTCGACATCCTCCCCGCCATCGCACAAGGCGACACCATGCGCGTCAAAATTCTCCGCATCGGCGAAAAAGCCAAAGCCTTCCGTGCCGACGACGCCGCCTTTGCCGCACTCCTCGCCAAAGCCAACCGCTACAACGGCCCCAAAGCCCCCGGCCCCGGCACCCCGTTCGACGACCCCGACAAAATCTTCCCCGCCGAGTGGGACCGCGCCAAAGCCTTCAACTACAAACTCGCCAACTTCCAGCGCTTCACCGGCATCGCCCTCCACGCCCGCGTCTTCGCCAAAAAAGCCCCCGCCGCCGTCAGCGCGTGGCTCGACACCGAAGAAACCCGCCTCGCCCAAGACCCTCGCGCCGCCTCCGCCACCTACTTCGCCGACGCAGATCGATGGACCATCCTGCTCGGCTCCAAATCCGCCCAAACCATCTCCCTCGCCGCCCTCCTCGAAGAATCCACCCAAACCGCCGCCGCCACCATCGCAAGAGCCGAAGCCACCGCCACCCCCGAAA
>JAYSTZ010000540.1:0-3224 GCA_043719365.1 Verrucomicrobiaceae bacterium
TGAAAGCGAAGAGCGCGGTCACGACACCAAACGAAATCACCAACTCCACCATCGCGCCGACGAAGGACGGCACGCCGATGAAGTGCTCGACGTAGCCACTCATCGCGGCTAGCGCCGTCGTGAGCAGCAGCGAGATAAGCAGCAGGAAGCCGATGACCAGCACGACGCCGAAGTTCAACAGCCGAGCGCGGAGAAATCCCCAGACGCCTCCGCCGCCTTTCGCCTTCACCTCCCAAATCGTATTCAGCGCGTCCTTGAGCTGCCCGAAGATCGCCGCCGCCCCGAGCATGAGCGTGGCGAAACCAATGGTGGCTCCGAGCCAGCCGTCAGACGGTTTCGACGCGCTCTGCACCATGGTCTGCACACCCTCCGCTGCCTGTTTGCCGATATAGCTTTGAAGTTGCTGGCCGAGTTCGCCACGTACCGCCTCTTCGCCCAGCACGAGCCCGGCGACGCTGATCGCGATGACGAGCAGCGGGGCAATCGAAAACGTGGAATAGTAAGCCAGCGCGGCGCTGAGCCGCAGCGCGTTGTCTTCCATCCAGTCGTCAAAGGTGGCCTTGAGCAGTTTGAAGACGCGATTGCCGGTGAGTGTTTGGAAATTCATAAGTGGGTATCGGAAGGTATGCATGCGTCTTCTGCACGAAGCGCCGCCTCACTTGGAAAAATGCGTGGTGGCCATCAATCGTCGGACGACCGGCAAGTGGATGGGTCTTCGCAAAAGCATTTTCCCCCATACACCCACTCACGCTGGAAACCGCGAAATGTAAGTCTATTGGCAATAACTCACCGAAGAATCAACACAAGCTCGAAGAGCAAAAGCACGACGAGCATGTAAAGAAGGATGACGAAAAACACGAGAACCACCCAAAGCATCATTATGGCTTTCGCTCTCTTCGACATCGACTGGCACTCCCCCTTCGTTCCGACCGTTTCGATCGCCGAGATCATCCTGCGCGGGATGATGATGTACCTCGGCATCTTTACGATTCTGCGCTTCGTGTTGAAGCGCGAAGCCGGAACCATCGGCATGAGCAACCTCCTCATGATGGTGCTGCTCGCCGACGCCGCGTAGAATGCCATGGCCAGCGAATACGAGTCGGTGACCGAAGGCCATCTCTCAACGATCATCTTCTAGAACTACGCGCTGGACTGGCTCGGCTACCGGTATGCCTGGTGCCGCCGCTTCGTGCATCCGCCCGCGATCCAGCCGGTGAAAGACGGCCACATGCTGCGACGCCAGATGCAAAAGGACATGATTACCGCGGAGGAACTGCTCGGTCAGGTGCGCGAGCAAGGCATTGAGACAATCGAGGAAGTGAAAAGTGCGCACTTGGAAAGTGATGGGAAAATCAGCGTCATCTCGCGCGAATCCAAATCCCACGGCGGCGAGGGAAAGAAGCAGGCGATCTAGGAAATCACTTGGAGACGCGCAGATGCCTCATGAGTTGCGTAACTAAAGCCAGCCGCCTGCTGATAGATTTTCCAGTCAAAAATATTCCCTTTCAAACACCCACAATGCATTGCCAATCCCTATTCAACACCCGCGCCTTCGTCGTCGCGGCGTTCGTCGCCGTTTCAGCGCTCCCCGCTCACGCCCAGACCGCTTCGCCGACTCCGGCGAAGAAGGAACTCGAACTTAAGCAAAAGGAGCTCGATCTCCAGAAAAAGGAAATCGATCTCCAGAAACAGCAGATGCAGATCGACGCGGCCAAGAAGGAGCTACAGGCGAAAGAAACGGAAAAGAATGTGACCATCAACTTGCAGGGCGACGTGGCGTTTGATTCCGGCAAGGCGGCACTGAAACCTGAAGGCGAAAAGAGTCTCGAAAAAGTCGCCGTGGTGCTCGCCCAATATCGCGACAGCAAGGTCTCCATCATCGGCTACACGGACAATCAGGGCGGCGCGAAATCCAACCTGCTCTTGTCGGAAAAACGCGCCGAGGCGGTTAGAGACTGGTTCGTGAAACATGGCGTCGCCACGGCGGCGATTACCACCAAGGGGATGGGCGAAGAGAATCCGGCCGCCACGAATCAGAACGCCGATGGGACGGATAACCCCGACGGTCGCCGGCAGAATCGCCGGGTTGAAATTACCGTCCAAAAATAGGGGGCTGGCCAATCGGGAGTTTGCGGGAGCAGACTCGGCGCACTATCGAACTTTTGCGCGGAGTGGCGCGCACCCCGTTTCAGAATGCACACACCTAAAATCAAAACCTCCGCCTCCGATGCGCTCGTCGGCATCTGGACTGTCGCACTAACGTCTTTCATCGTTGCGACGCTCTATTTCGCCCGCGAATTGCTGATCCCGCTCGCGCTGTCGGCGCTGCTGACCTTTCTGCTGTCGCCGCTGGTCAGCTATTTTGAGCGATGGATTGGCCGTATCGCAGCCGTGTTGGTGGTCGTCGCGCTGATCTTTACCGGCCTCGGTGCGGCGGGGTGGATGCTCACCCGGCAACTCGTCGATCTGGCGACGAAGCTGCCCGAGTACAAAGGCAACATCGCGGCCAAGATGCACGCCTTCGATGCGCCGAAAGGGGGCGCGTTCACAAAGCTCTCGGAAACCGTCGAGGAGCTGAAACAGGAGTTGCCCGGCGGGACGGCACCCCCAGCGCCGACGATCACGCAGGACACTGGCAAACCTCAGACCGCGGTCTCTTCTCCGCCAAGCGCGCCGTCATTGGCGGTGCCGGTCCAAGTCGTCGAGACATCCAAAGGCAATCCCATCCAACTCATTCAGTCCATCATCGCACCGCTGCTTGGGCCTTTGGGAATGGCCGCGCTGGTTCTAGTGCTCGTAATTTTCATGCTGCTCCAGCGCGAAGATTTGCGCAGCCGGCTCATCCGGCTCATCGGCCAGGGGCGGATCAGCGCCACCACGCGCGCGATGGACGACGCGAGCCACCGCGTTTCGCGCTACCTGCTCATGCAGCTTCTGGTCAATGTCACCTACGGCACGGTGATCGCGATCGGCCTCTATTTCATTGGCGTGCCGAATGCCCTGCTCTGGGGCGCGTTCGGCACGATCCTGCGCTTCATTCCCTACATCGGGCCTTGGGTTGCGATGATTCTGCCCGCGATCCTCGCGCTCGCGATTTCGCCGCACTGGACGATGCCCGTACTGACCGTCGCGCTTTTCGCCGGCACCGAGCTGCTGCTGAACAACGTGATGGAGCCCTGGCTCTACGGCGCGCACACCGGCGTCTCCTCGATCGCGCTTATCGT
>JAYSTZ010000055.1:0-4755 GCA_043719365.1 Verrucomicrobiaceae bacterium
GAAAAATTGACCAGCCGCCGGGGAACCCACCAGAACTTGACGGCAACCGAGACTGGCTGCTCGCCATGATCACCGGCAAGGGACGTGGCAACATTTGGAAATACACCGCGAGTTGGCTGGAATCTGGGCCGTTTGGCTGGCTGCCAGAAGCTTACGCGCTGCGATGAGCGACGACATCTCGAGTCTCGAGTTGCGGCAAGGCGAGCCAGTCACTGATGCTCACTTCCGCGCCCTCACCGCCGCCGTCTCGCGCACGCAAGCCGCCGGTCCCGATGTCCGGCAGCGCAAGCTGCCGTGGGGCACGGTCACTCACTTTGAAGGCGGCGGCAGCGGCGGCGTATCGCCGATTTTCTCTCCGAATGTTTCGCCCACGAAAGATGGGTTCCGCGTCGGCTTTGAACTGGGCCTCATCGCTGGCGTGGAACCGTCCATCGCGGGCGTCGGTATCTCAAAAAAGGATTCGGAGGGTAAGCGTCCAACGCTTTTCATCCCGCGTGAACTGTTCACCGAGCGCGGAGACGTCGGCGTCTATTTCCGCGTGAGTTTCAATCGCGACTGGCAGGCCGAACGCGCAGAGCCCATCGCGAGCGTCGAGCTGCCCAAGCAGGCAGCGTGGGCCTTCCACAAGCTCGCTTGCATCATCTCGGCAGACGGCTCTGTGTGGCGTGCGCTGTATTGGAACGAAGGCGTGGAAGTCTATAATCGCGGGACCGACGGCATCGCCCGCTACGCCCCGCACGCGCAGTGACCTCCGCCGAATACAACGCCCTCGTCTCCCGAGCCGCCGAAAACCAGCCCTTGCGCGGCACACGGCGCGACGGCACCGGCCCCGGCCCGCATCATTGGCGCGTGTCGGCGCTTCGAATTTCGGCGAAGAAACAAAACGAGTGGGGCATCAATCCGCTCGATGGGACGCAGTATTTTTCCGCAGCGATTTTCCAGCGGGGCGGTCAAGTGGCAACGCCCGGCTGGCGGATCTACGTCGGCGCGGGAACCGTCAATGACCGCGTCGCCGCAATCACGTATCGCAAGGAGAATGACCCACGTGGCTGGAAAATGCCCGAGGGATATCCGGCGACCGCAGAGTCACAGACCGTGGACCGTCTGCTCACCGAGCGCGCCGACCCGCCGCATCTGCTACTCACCGGCCCCGGCGAGGACAGCAAAGCGGGTGGCGATTTCGAGCGCGTGCCAGACAACATCCGCGCTCGCCATCCCTCCGCATTTCGCACCCGCGAAATGTGGGACTTGGAGCTGTGGACCGCCGTCGTCTATGTCACCGCGGAGCCGATCTCATCGAGCATCGCGTGGGACCGCACCGGTTCCCCGCTCCCGAAGCGAAACGGGCGCTTCCGAATCGCAGCTCGGTCACGGATGCCCGTGCAGCCCCTCGGCACCCAAAGCGGCGGCGCACACCAGCTCGCGACGCTCTACCTGACGCGCACCCCCGGCGAGCCCGAGCGCGACCGCCTCTACGTGCAGCAGCGCACATTCTGGAGCCTCTGGACGGCGAATGCAGACATCAGCCCGTTCGGAGTTTTCGATCCATTTCTCGGCGTCGGCCCCGGATTCGGCGGCATCGGCGGCGGCATCGTGGACGCCATCGGCGACGCGACATTTGCGGCAATCGACATCATAACGCTCGGCACACTGAGCGAAATCGCTGAGCTCTACAGCGACGCCAGCACGGTCGAGTTCTGGACGGCCTAGCTTTGACACGCGGCGAGAGCGAATGCCCGCACCGTCCGAAGCTGCCATCGTAAAAGAACCGCGCCCGCTGAATGCGCTCTTCGTTTTCCCGTACCGCATCGACGCCTTCCCCGCTCAACGCTTTTTCGGCGCTCAGTTCGCGGACGTCGCCGCCGGCCAGTCACGCCCAAAGGACGCCCCGCCGAATCCACTCCGCCGCGAACCGTAATTTTCCATGCGCCAAATCGATCTCTACCTCGACCGTCCGAACGGTCAATTCGTCCAAGGCATTAACGCCGCAAACCCCGTCGCCGCCTTGCGAGTCACGCAAAACGAAACGCTCGATATCCGCATCCATAACGCCGTCAGAAACACGGCGGTGCCAGCGTTGACACCCTTTGTCGAGAGGCCCGTCGAATTCTCCAGCATCCGAGCGAGCATCGGCAACATCGACCACGCGCCCCGGAGCGGCTCGTTTAAGCTCCGCATCTCCGGCCAGACTACGGCGCAAATCAACTGGACCTCTCCGACGACTCCAGGCGCAGTCACAGCGTTCAAGGCGAGCGTCTTGGCCGCTCTCCACGCCCTCAGCAATGTGGACCCAGCGGAACTCATCGCGGTGGACCCGCCGGATTCACCGGCTCACATCCTCTACTTTCAGTGGGCTAATAATCGCACCGATGAAATTGAAGTCGTCGATGTAAAACTCCTACCTTGGATTGCTCCCGAAGTCACACCTGGCCAGACAGCCGCCGGTTACACGCAATCCGTCAAGCTGTCACAGGCTCCATTCGTCATCGCCACGGCATTCGAGCGAGAGGATGCGCCGCTCCCGACTATCGTCGAGACGAGGCCCGGCGCGCTCGGCACGAATGCCGAACAGACGCTCATCATTCCCGCAGCCTCAATGGGTTCGCTATCGCTGTCGTGGGACGGCGCGACGACAAAGACGATGGCCGCCGGCACAGTCACCGCAGCAGGCATCGCAGGCGCGCTCAACGCCATCGTCGCATCCGGCGCTACTGCACCTCGCTTTCGCGTTGAGGAGCGCCCGGCCCGCGATGCCCGCCGCTTCGCAATTGAGTTTATCGGCGCGCTCTCCGGAGCGTCACAGCCGCTGCTCACCGTAGCCGCCCACGATCAAGAGCCGCTGCTGTTTGCACGTGGCGTGGTCAACCTCGACGGCAAGCTCGGCATTGAGCAGGCGCTGAACGGCGCGGCGAGTGTCAGCCTCAAGTTCGAGCTGGTGATTTCAGCCCCGGACGGGCCGGAAAAGTTCATCATCCCAATCGAGATCGTGAACGACATGACGAATGAGGGAACGCTCGCAACGCTGGAGGAAATCGGCGCAGTTCTCACGGTCACCCACGAAGTCTTCGTGGACCTCGGCACAGCCGAGGCGTTCGCTGATGTGGCCGCTGGCGTCTCCTTGTCGCTCCCCGCGACCGCAGTGTCTTCGACGTTCGTAATTCCACGTTCGTTTAACGACAAGCACCCCGACGTTTCAGCCTCTTACCGCTCGGTAGATTCGCCGGAGACATGGATCGACTTCGATGACAACCTCTACATCGCCACCCACACCAGCGAGACGAGTACAACCGTCTCACTGCTGAAGCCCGACGGCACCGCACGCCCCGTAAACATCGCGACGCCAGCCCACGCCGACTACGCAACGCGATTCAAGTTTTTCTTCGCGGCCCGAGACCCGCGCGTGATGTTGTTCACGCACAAGCATACTTGGGACGACGTGCTCGACACGCTGCCCGCCGGTCAGTCACTCCGCGCCAAACTTGCGGCCTTGGAAGCGGGCCTCGGGCAGCTCGACGGCTCGCTCAAGATGCCTCCGACATCCCTCGACCTACCCGCGCTGATTGCAGCCCTTGTCGCGCTCATCAAGTCGGACGCGACAATGCGCGTGCTCTTCACGGACCTGCTCACTACGCTCATCACGGATGCATCTATCATCCGCGCCATCGCTAAGGAGCTGGCAAAATACAGCGAGTTTATCGAGACGCTGAAAACCTGTTTTGCAAACGAGGAGCTGCTCAACAGCCTTTTCGAGCAGCTCACCAAAAGCCTCGCCTTCGAGGAATACACCCGCGCCCTCGTGTTGGAGACATTGCAAGGCGGCGCGGGCACGCTGCCGCCGGGCACTGTCATTTTCGACGTTCCGACATTCGAATTCATCTACCCGCCCGCGCAAGAAATCCCAGCGCCTGCCACAATCAGCGCAGGCGTTGAGGACGTAGAGACCACGACAGTGAACGGCGGCACTACGACAAAAACGAGCGGCAAGACGAGCGTCACAAAAACGCAGGCCAATACGTCCGTCCGCTACGACCTGCTTTCGCCCGCGTTTCGCGAGCCTACATCCGGCGGCACTATCACCGGGGACCTCCCGGCGACCGCGCCGCTTGGCGAAGTCTATGTTGTCACCGGCACTGCGCGCTCTCGCACAGTATCGACGCGCCGGGGTAGGGATTGGAAAGCAGACCAAAAAATCACATTTGAAAATAAGCACTGGTTCCAAGTGCAGGAGGGAAATTCCCATTACTACCCGGTAGAGATGGAAGCAGAAGTGCATCACGTCCCCGTTGGTGACCGTATGCTCGACCCTCTCGATGCGGAGTTTAATTTTCAGTGGCTCACACAAGCTTCGCTTGCGGGAAATGTCCGTGGTTTTATCGACATTGTTGCCGAGATTAGTGCGGGTTCCGCGCCGGAGGAAATCTTCCGCCACACCATTTCGCTATCGAAATCTGCATCGCTCCATCAATTTGCGATGAAGCTGAAACGCGCCCCCCTCAACACAGTCGGAACGAGCGGCGTCGCCATCATCAATCTTGCAAAGTCAACGGTCGGACTGGGCACGCTCCAATCCATCACAATCCTGACAGGACCAAGCCGCGATGCGCTGGTTTTCCAAGGCTTCGCAAGTACAGTCGCAGAGCTGCAATCTCGCGACCCGGCGCAAGCGTTTTACACCATTACGGAGAGCGCGACGCATTACGTCATCGTCGCGCAAAACACGAGCAACCAGAACATCGTGCTAGAAACCAGCGGCGA
>JAYSTZ010000541.1:0-3224 GCA_043719365.1 Verrucomicrobiaceae bacterium
CAGCCACGGTTTGAGCACGAGAAAGTGGGCGGCTTTTCCTGCGTCGCGAAGTTCGCTGCTGATGGTATCGAGGGCGCGGGCGATGATGGTGAAGGCCCACTGTCGGTCGAAGCGGCGGTCGTCATCCGGCTCGGCTGGGATGGAAAGGCCGGCGCTGGTGGCGGTATCCAGCGGGATGTTTTCTACTCCGCCGCCGCGCTTTTCGGCGTTCGCGCGTGCGCGGTGGTCGGCGAGGAAGTGCTTCACCGCGCCGAGGACGTAACTGCGGAATCTGCCACGCCCGCGCTCGGCCCCGCCGAGGGATTTGCCGCCTAGAATGTTGGCGAAAAACTCGTGCGCCAGCTCGCGGGCGGCGTCTTGGGTGCGACCTTCGCAGGCTAGGAATGCGACGACGGGTTTGTAATAGGCATCGCAGAGTTCCGAGAGTGCGGCCCTGGATGCAGGGTCGCTTCCGCGGGCTTGCGCGACGAGAGTCCAGCGGGTGGCGGCGAAGTCGCTCATAGGTCAGGTGGTGGTTTTTAAGGGACGAAAAGGACGAAAAGGACGAAAAAGACGGCGTCCCTTTTGTCTTTTACGTCCCTTGTGTCCTTTTATAGCTCTCATTACTGAGAAATCGCGAGATTTGTGGCTATAAATGACCATCCTCAAGTCAGGGACGTGGTCAAAAAGACCCAGAACCGCATCCCTGCATTCAGGGATAGTCCGCCGGATGTCCGGGACTGCATCCCTGTATGCAGAGTTGGTCCGGTGGATGTCCGGGACTGCAATCCCGAGTTGGGGGTTGCTATGCCGGATAGCTGCTGCCCGACCGGTCGCGTGCCAGGCGCGGGGAGCGAATCGGAGCGGGGATTTCCTAATCCCCGTATGGCGCGCAGCGCCATCCCGCTGCGGAGTATGTGCCGACTTGCGGCGGTTTTGGTTGCCGCGTTGCGGCAAACGGGGATTAGGAAATCCCCGCTCCCATCGCATGCGTGCCATCGTCATCCAACCGGAATGGTATAGGGCGTCCGATCCACCAATCCCTAGCTCGGGATTGCTCTGCCGACTGAGGAATGGGGCGATTTTATGCAAGGCGCTCATTGCGGGCTTAGGTTCGGTTCGCGCTCAAGGTTCTGGCGTGTTTCCCGGAGCTTAGTGAGCGCTTCTTGCAATTGGGCGATTACTGCTTTCTGTGCGATCACTTGCCGATGCCCGCCCTGATAAGTGACTGCGAGTTCCGCCAATTTGCGCTCTGCTGAGGCGAGTTCGGCTTCGACTTTAGCGATGTCAAAATTCAACACCTGATTGTCGGCAGGGACTGTCCTCATCGGCGCTGGCATCGGCCTCGCCCGCAGGGCTTGCATTTGCGGAATGAGCAGCCCGAGGGTGACGAGGATCGCGGGGATGCCGAGAAACGCTGCGAGGAGGAGAAAGATGCGGAGGCCCCAGTTGGGCGCAGTTTGCGGAGGGACGGGCGCGCCGGGTGGGCCGGTGTGGACGAATCGCCAGAGCGCGCGCACGGCCCAGATGCTCGCGGCGAAGGCGGCGAGGACGACGAGGCAGGCGGTGATAGTTCCCGCCCACCCTATGCGGATGGGATTGATGGCGCGGTCGATGTCCTCAAAGTTGGCGAGCGCAGTGACGATGAGCGCGAGGACGGGGAGGCCGATGGCGGCAAAGACAGCGGTTCCGCCGCCGCGCAGATGGCCGCGGTGGTAGCGGAAATCGCCGACCGCTTTCCACCCGAGGGCGACGCCGATGAGGGCGGGGATGAAACCGAAGAGGATGATGTTGCCGGCGACGGGGCCGTTGAGCTGGCTGCTGCTTTCTATGGAAGGATTGACGATGGCTTTGACGAAAAGAAACACCATGAGCCCAAACGGAATGCTGGCGGTGCAGAGGCTCGCGCCGACGGCGGCAGCTCTGGAAAATGGGGCTTCGCGCGAGGGTGGCGGCGGTGTGTGGAGCGGCGGGATATTGAGATCCCGGCGCAGCGCTTTGACCAATACCCAGACGACGGCGGCTCCGATGGCAATGCCGAGGAAGGGGAAAAGCGTGAGGGAAAAATCTTTCGTATTCGTCGCAAGAATGATGACCAACGGGATAAGGCTGAGAGCAATCGGGAACATGCCGAACGCGAAAAGGGTGCGAGTGGATGGCGGGCGGGTGCCGAGTGCGCATGTGGCGGTGAAGGGGATGTCGCGCCCTTGCGCGCTGCGGGCTCCGGCGCGAACGGCTTCGGCCCACTCGGCGACGATGCTGTTGGTGGTCCAGGCGGGGGAGAAACCGGATTGATTGGGGGTGAAGAGCCGGGTGCGAAGTGCGCCGTTTTCTTCCCAACCAATGGAGAGGAAATCGAGGCGGACGGGCTTCGCGAGCGCGGGGTAGTGCCCGATGCCGAGCTCGCGGATGGCGCGCATGGGGATGGTGACGCTCTCGCGGTCGCCCACGAATGTGAGCGTGTGGGCATCGAGCGCGACGTGGCCTTTGGCGGTGTAGATGTAGAAGTTGCAGGCGAAGGAGCGGACATGCTCGGGCGTGCAAAGATAGCATGCGGAGCGGCGGGCTGGGGTGGCGGATGTCGGCGGCGCGGCGGTGCGTGTGGCGGCGCCTTCGACCTCGGTTTTCATCTCTGTGGCGCTTTGCTGGCGGCGTTCGCGTTGCTTTTCCAGAGCGCGGAGGACGACGTCATCGACGCCGCTGGAGCAGTGCATTTTTTCCGACGGTGCGGCGAAGCGTCCGAGCGGGAGTTCGCCGGTGAGCATTTCGTAGAGGACGACGCCGAGGCTGTAAATGTCGGCACGATGATCGACGGTGGCGGGCTGCTCGATTTGCTCCGGGGCCATGTAGGCGGCGGTGCCGAGTTGCGCGCCGCTTTGGGTGAGGCCGGAGAGTGGCACAGCCGTCCCGGCTGTGTTCACAGGCGGGACGCCTGTGTCACTTTCGATGAATTTCGCGATGCCGAAGTCGGCGAGCTTTGGCACGCCGTGGGTGTCGAGGAGGATGTTTTCGGGCTTGATGTCGCGATGGAGCACGCCGTGGTCGTGGGCGAACTGGAGGGCTTCGCAAACCTTCGGCACGAGCAGCAGCGCCTGCTCGGGCGTGACGCCGGCGCGCATCGCCTGGCGGAGGTTCACGCCATCGACAAACTCCATGAGCAGGTAGAAAAATCCGCCACTTTCGCCGAAGTCATGGACGCCGACGATGTTCGGGTGGGAGAGCTTTGCCAATGCACGAGCCTCGCG
>JAYSTZ010000542.1:0-20308 GCA_043719365.1 Verrucomicrobiaceae bacterium
TCTCGGACTTTCGGCGCAAGGCCACACCATCAGCGAATACCACCTCGAAGCCGGCATCGCTGCGTGCCACAGCACCGCGATCGACGACGCCAGCACGAACTGGTCGCGCATTCTCGCGCTCTACGATCAACTTCTCACGATCACCACTTCGCCCATCGCCGCGATGAATCGGGCAGTAGCCGTCGCCCGCGTGCATGGCCCAAAACAAGGCATTGATGCGCTCGATGCCATCGCCGACCGCAGCAAGCTGGAGACGTATCATCTCTTCCACGTCATTCGCGGAACTTTCGCCGCTGAACTCGGCGACCAGCGAGCAGCACTCACACATTTCCGCCAAGCGGGAAATCTCGCAACCCTCCCCGCCGAGCGCGACTTCATCGCCCGCCGGATACGGGAGTGCGAACCGGAGAGGTGACCATTTGGCGATAGCCTCAAGCTCAATCGCAGCAGCCATACGCAAATTCGACCTCACCGATACGCGGCGGAAAGTTCGAGAATGATGTTCACATTCGGCGGGCCGAAATACAAATTACAACGAACTTTTCGACAACTTATGAAAAAGGCACTCATTCTTGCTGCACTCATCGCCGCCGCCTTCAACAGCCCCGGCGAAACCACGGGCGTTAAATCGGTGAGCCAAAAGTCCTATAGACCGGAGAACGATCTGGCCACGAATGCCTCGCCGCTGCCGAAGCTCAAGGTGAGCGACAGCCATCGCTTCCTCGTGAACGAATCTGGGCAGCCTTTTTTTTGGTTGGCCGACACCGCATGGGAGCTTTTCCATCGCCTGAATCGCGAAGATGCGGAGCACTACCTGGTGAACCGCGCGAAACTTGGCTTCAATGTCGTTCAGGCAGTGGCGCTGGCGGAGTTCAATGGGCTCACCGCGCCGAATGCGTATGGTCATTTGCCGTTGAATAACAACGACCCGCTGCAACCGAACGAGGAGTATTTCAAGCACGTGGACTGGATCGTCGCGAAGGCGAACTCGCTCGGGCTTTACGTCGGATTTCTGCCGACGTGGGGCGACAAGTGGAACAAAAAGTGGGGTGCTGGGCCGGAGATTTTCACGCCGCAAAACGCCGAGGCTTATGGTGAGTGGGTGAGCAAACGATACAAGGACGCAGGCATCGTGTGGATTCTCGGCGGCGACCGCCCGGTGGAAAACGACGCGCATAAAGAGATCATTCGGGCGATGGCTCGCGGGCTTCGCAAAGGCGATGGCGGCACGCATCTCATCACGTTTCACCCGACCGGTGGCAGCGGCTCCAGTGTGCCTTTTCACAATGAGGAGTGGCTCGATTTTAACATGCGGCAGAACGGGCATGTGGCGGAGTTCACTGGTCGCTTTGAGCAGACCCGCGCGGATTACGACCGCCAGCCCGTGAAGCCGGTGCTGGACGGCGAGCCGATTTACGAGGGTCATCCGGTTTCATTCGACGCGAAGAAGTTCGGGCACTCCGTGGCCGCAGACATCCGCCGGGCATTCTATTGGGATGTGTTCACCGGAGCCTGCGGGCATACTTATGGGCATCATTCCGTGTGGGCCATGCACAGTGTGAAGCAGGCTCCCGTCAATTCACCGTTGATGCCGTGGACCGATGCCATGAACGAGCCCGGCGCGGCGCAGGTCGGCATCGGTCGCCGACTCATCGAGTCGCGCCCATTCCTCTCGCGCGTGCCGGATGATTCGGTGCTCGTGCCATCGGAGTATCCGACGCTTGTGCCCGGTGCCGGCACGCGGCGCTTCGCGGCCACCCGCGACGAGAGCGGCAGCTACGCGATGGTCTATGTGCCGGTCGGTCGCACGTTCACTGTCCGCATGGACAAGCTCGCCGGGGCGCAGGTGAAGGCGTGGTGGTTCAACCCTCGCGACGGCACTGCCACGGCCATCGGCACCTTTGACAACAAGGGCGAGAAGTCGTTCACACCGCCAACGTATGGCGAACTTCTCGACTGGGTGCTGATCCTGGATGACGCCGCGAAAGGCTTTGCGCAACCGGGAGCCGGAGCATCAAAGCCGTAGCCTCAAAAGATATCTCAAATCCACGCTACGCCGTCGCTCGGCTCGGCAACCGTCCGCAATTCATCTGCGGCGAGGACTCAAACGCGAGCGAGACGCGAACCTCACATTCAAGAGCACCGGCTTCCGCAATCACAACGACGCATGGGCCCTCCGCCCCAGTCCCGCGCGCGACCTCGCCAGGCAATGGCTGGCAAAAGTGACCGCGCCTCCGTGACGGAGATTGCCGCGCCATCGCGGACCGAATAGGCAGGGGATATTATGAAATCAGCAATCATCCTCAGCACGCTCATCGCCCTCGTTTTTTCCGCGCAAGCGAAGCCGCTCAAAGTCTTCATCCTCGCCGGGCAGTCCAACATGGAAGGGCCTGCGAGTATCGCGACCTTCGACTACATCGGCGATGATCCGGTCACTGCGCCGTTGCTGAAAAAAATGCGCGGTGCCGATGGTAGTCCGACCGTGTGCGATGGGGTGTGGATTTCGTATCTGACCGGTGCCGGTGAAAAGAACTTCGAACTCAACGGCAAACTCACGGCGGGCTATGGCTCCATGTGGGGGCAGGATTCCACGAAGCCCGGCAAAAATATCGGCCCCGAGTTCACCTTTGGCCTCGCGATGGACGCCGCGTTCGACGAGCCGGTTCTTATCATCAAGGCGGCATGGGGCGGGAAGAGCCTGCACACGGATTTCCGACCGCCGAGCGCGGGGCCGTATGAGTTGAGTTCGTTTCAAAAAGAGAATTATCCCAAGCAGACGGGGCACGGCATCCCGAAGGATTTCGAGCAGTGGAAAGCCGAGAAGGCTAAGGAGACCGGCGTTTACTACCGCCTGATGATCGAGCACGTGAAAAAGGTGCTCGCCGACCCGAAGCGCGTCTATCCGCAATACGACCCGGCGCAGGGATTCGAGGTCGTGGGATTCGCGTGGCTCCAAGGATGGAACGACATGGTGGATGGCCACGTCTATCCAGGCAACAAGCCGGACCGGTTCGCCCTTTACTCGGACTTGCTCGGGCATTTCATCCGCGACTTACGCGGGGATCTCAATGTGCCGAAGATGCCATTCGTCATCGGCGTGATGGGCGTCGGCGGCGCAAAGGCGGGCGCTGACGTCGTCGCATTCCGCGAGGCCATGACGGCTCCGTCGCTGCTGCCGGAATTCAAAGGCAACGTCGTCGCCGTGCAGACCGCGCCGTTTTGGTCCGAGGAGCTGGGGGCCGTTGACGACAAACGCGGAAAGGTGAGCCAGATGCGATACTTCCTCGACTCCAAGCACAAGGACCATGCCAACGCAGACGGCCACATGACCGACGAGCAAAAGCGCGAGTATCTCAAAGAGTTCGAGGCCAAACTCATCTCGCCTGCGGAAGTCGCCGCATGGAAACGCGGCGCATCGAACGCCGGCTACCGCTACCTCGGCTGCGCGAAGACGTTCGCGCTGATGGGAAAGGCTTTCGCCGACGCGACGCTCGATTTGATGAAGAAGAGTAGCCCGTGAGGACTCGAATGCCAAGCGGCTACGGATCCTTCGTCACCCGCAAGTCCACGCCCTTGGTGAGTGCTCCGTAGCCTTGGCCGACCCACTTCGCGCCGGTGATTGTCGTGCCAGTGATCGCGCCGGTGCTGGTCTTGAGCACGGAGACTTTCGCTCGCTTGATCGCGAGGGAGACGACCCCGCTTTTTCCGATGCGTCCGCTCGCGGTCACCGGGACTTGCTGCCGCGCGAGCTTGAGGGTGCCGGGGCCTGTGATCACGCCGTTAGCGGCGATGGTGAGGGCGAGCACGCACTCGGGTTTCACCGCGCCGCTCGCGGAGACATCGAAGCGGCACGCCGTCTTCGTGCTCCCGATCCGCAGGTCGCCGACGAACTCACCGCCGACGAGCTTGGCAGTAAGCCGGAAGCGATCTTTGCCACGCTTCCCAGCGAGCGTCACGCGGGCAGATCCCGAGCGCAGTATTATCGTGCCCTTCACGTCGGTTGGCAGGCCAGTGAGGATGACGCGGCCGGTGAGCGCGCCGTTCGGTGCGGTGGTGAGTTCGATATCGCCGGGCAAATCAACGGGATTCGGGACGCTCGGCACGTCTTTGAGCGTGAGCGGGTAGCTGCCGTCGAGCAGCACCGCGCCTAGTTCGGCGGTGCAGCGATAGATGCCGCTGGGCAGCGTTTGTGCGTGTATTGCAGGAGTAGCGAAAATGAGCGCGGCGAGGAGTAGAGTTTTCATGGCAGGATGACGTACGGCGCGCTGTTGCTGGTGCCGCTCGGCGTGACGACTTGGAAGTTGGTGGGCGTGTTGCCCGTGAGCACGGGGAACTGACCGGGGACGAAATCGACCGTGATCTCGGTGTCGCTCACGGGGTTCAGATTGCTGAAGGTGATGCCGCCCGGTGAACCGAAAGTGATGCCGTTCGCGCCGGTGAAACCGTGGCCGCGGATCGTCATCGTGCGTGTGGTGTTGGGGTGGAGATCGCCGTCCGCGGGCGTGGTAGTCTCGACTACGATGGAACTGGTCATCTGCGCCTGGTATCTCACATGCACATCCTTCACGCTGCTGGTGAGGTCATCGCCGCGCCGCAGCGCGAGCCGCGCTTCCCAAGGCGTGAAATTTCCCGCCGCGAGGGCGAAGCGTGATTCGATCACGCCGCCATTTACGCCGTTCGACGAAGGAGCCGGAATGTACCTGCTACTCAACAGCGTGGCCTGCTCGGGGATGACGCCCTGATCGTGCAGCACCTGCTCGACGGTGGTCGCGCCACCTGCCACGAGAGCGCTGCCTGCCACGACGAATTGCACGGTCACTTTGTCGTAAGCCTCCGGCGTGGGCGTCGCGCTGAGCACCGGCCCGCTCGCGGGCGAATCGAGCACGGCGAGATTGAAAGGATCGCTTGTGCCGCCGGTGCTCGTGAAACTGAGCAAGAGCGTGGGCACGCTTTGACCGGCGGTGGGCACCACTCCGGCGAGCAGGATGCGGGTGCTTTCCGCCAGGGGATCACCGCCGAGGGTCTGGCCCGCGCCGGGCGGCGAGGTGGTGAGGGTCATGGTGGAGTCCGGCGTGAAGTTCGCGCCTTGTGCGAAGAAATAGCCGCCGCCGCCGCCATTCATCCGCGCGACCCAGTTCGGATACAGCTCGTCGATCACCGGCTCCGCGCCGCCATTTGGCTCGACGATGTAGCTCGCGGGGTTGCTCCGTTTTCCACCCGAGGTGCGGGCCACGAAGGTGGTGAGCACATCGCCGGTGAGCGGCGCGTCGGCGTCCGCAGTGATGACCATGTCGAATTGCGTATCCGTCTGCGAGCCAAGCTGCACCGCGCCGTGGACTTTCGGCGAGGAGAAATCCACCACCGTCACATCCGCCAGTCGCTCGCCGAAAAACCGCTCGGTGATTCCCGGCCCACCGCGCTGGACGTGGCCGAACTGCGCGCGCTGCACCAGCGGCGCGCTTGGATTCGGCGCCTCGATCTGGAGACCCACGAGATTCGTGTTCAGCCCATCGGGCGTGGTGGCAGCGAGCGAAAAGCCGCCCGTGCGCCCCGGTGCGGAGGTGAGAATGGCGACGGAGCGGGTTCGCTCCGGGGCGACTTGGTTCCGCAGCACCGTCGCCGCCGCTAGCGACGCGTCGGGAAAGGCGCTGAGCGCGGGAACTAGGTTGTTGCGGAAGTTCTGCCACTCGATCTCCACCTGCGTCGCCGCCCCGGCGGCGATCGTGGAGGGCCGCACCGCCACGATGCGCGGCCCGGCGAAGCCCGCGGCCCTCACGTAAAACGGCACCGGCCCGCTTCTGCGGCCAAACGAATTCACGGTGATATTCCCTGCCCGCTGCGATCCAGTAGCTAGGAACCGGGCGCTCACAAACGTGGGCGCGACGTTGACCGGTCCGCTGCTGATCGGCGCCAGAGCCGCGTCGAGCAGCATCTGCGAACCGGGGCGGAAGTTCATGCCGGGCGCATTCACGAACGATCTCTCCTCCGAGGCGTCGTTTGCCACGACGTAGTTCGGGAAAACGCCGTCTAGCACTGGCGTGAAGTCCTCCGCCACGACCGCGAATCCCCTCTGAATGCTGCGCACGCCGTTCTTTTCCGCATAGGCGCGATACTGCGAGCTTGGTGCATCCGCTGGTAGATCGAAAGTCGCGCGCACCTTCCCGGTGCCCGCGCTCTGCGGATTCGTGGCCGTGTAGGTTTGATTCATCACCGTGGCCTTGAAGGTAGCGGTGGC
Source organism: Verrucomicrobiaceae bacterium (assembly GCA_043719365.1). Classification (GTDB taxonomy): domain Bacteria; phylum Verrucomicrobiota; class Verrucomicrobiia; order Chthoniobacterales; family Chthoniobacteraceae; genus SXWH01. The sequence continues at coordinate 6,236 of JAYSTZ010000542.1, forward strand.
ATCGAAATCCGTGCCCGTGAACTCGACCTCGAAGGGTAGCCCGCGCTGCGCGGCAAACGCGGTCAGTCGGCCCGCGCCGCCGACGATCTCGAGTGCGGTCAACAGCGGGGCCGGCGGATCGCCCGGCGCGCGAAAACGGACTTTTACATCAGCGTAGTAAACCTTGCGGTAGGAGAATATCCCCTCTAGGTGGCGATGCTGGGCTTGAGCGCACACGCGCACGGGGCCGCGAGGTGCCTGGCCCACGATCTTAAACCGAAAGATGATCCCATCGAAATAAAGCGAACCTAAATTGAGGGGGCCGGACTTGATTCCTCCTCCCTGCGTTTGGACATCCGTCTGCGGAATTTCGTTCCCGGCGTCGTCAAGCAGCACGAAGGAAATTTGGTCACGGTAGTCCGAGGGGGGATTATGCACGGAGACGAGGAGGGGCTCAAATTCCAACTGCACGGTCTGAAAGCCGTCCCCGCCGGGCTGGATGAGAATCTCCTGCGGCTCCGTCCCGAGAAACTTCGCGAAGAAGTGATCACCCTTGCACCCGCTGAAAGCCACTACGATGAACCCAGCAGCGAACACCTTAAAAAGCCCGCGCAGCCAGCCGCTGGAAGATTTGTTTGGATGAGTGTTCATACGTCAAAATCCGAATCTACCCCGAAGTCGTATTGCAGTATGCGATTCTCCTCAAGGGATTCCTGCGCAGCAAAAATCGCTTGCGCTGACTTATCGAGGAGTCAACGACGCGAAATGCCATGCCGAGCACACTCACAGCCGCACCGCACGCCAGCTCCACCAAATCGCGAAAAGTCCAGCACTCCAAGTGACAAAACAAACGCCCCACAAGACGCCCCATAGCCCCCACCCGAACGTGAAAGTCAGCGTGTGAAACACAATCAGCGGCGCCGCGATTCGCCGGTAAATTCCGACCCAAAGCCCGTAAGCGGGGCGTTTTAATCCCTGCATAGTGAACACGGTCGCAAACAAAATCGGGTAAGCCGCGAGCGTCAGCGCCGCTGTGCCGAGATAGTCACGACCATGCGCGACGACTTCGGGATTGTCGGTGGAAATGCGCATACCGTCTCACAAAAAAAAAGGCCGCGCCATGCGCCCCGCCCTAGAATCCATCCGCGACTGGGCCCTCGAATGGAAGCCGGGGACGAAGGCCATGCTGAGCTCCACGATACCGCGCGACGGGGGGGAAGTAGCTACTGCCGAAGTCGTTCGACGTCCCGAAAACGGGTGAGTGTGCGAAAATTGACAGATTTCATCTCATTTCATGTGTCGGCTGTTGCACTTTTCATAGACTTCAGCAGACCTGCCGGCAGCTTCGCTTTCGTTCGTTCGCGTTTGTATCTTCGAATCATCTGGCAGGCCAATCTGTCGGATTCCAATTTTCCATTGGGCGCGAAGGGCTCGGTCTGCTAATCCTAAAAACGGCGATGGGTTGTCCATCGCAATACACAAAAGACATTTCCAGAGGATAACCGGCAGGCTCTCGCTCGGGCTGCACATTTTCGACCCAGTTTACGCATCTTTTCCGCGATGAATCCGCAACTGCCAACGCAACTTTCGCAATCGCTCCATCAGGTCGAACACTGGCGGAACGGCTTCCGCATAGTGGTCTTTCTATTACTGTATGGAATTGGTGCTACAGGCGCGATTTCTTGTGGGTGGCTGGTCGCGATTCCGTTCTATCTGCTGGCGGCGGCTTCGCTGCATGGCATCAGTCTTTTCACCCACGAGGCGGTACACGGAACCTTGTCGGCGAACCCATTGTGGAACCGCGTTGCCGGGGCGGCGTGCGCGATTCCTGTCCTGCAAAACTGCACCGCTTACCGGGTGCTGCATTTGCGTCATCATCGACATCTTGGCGACGATGGAGACCCGGATCATTATGCAAACTACACGCGCTGGACGTGGCTAGTGTTTTGTCTGAACTGGCTTCGATTGCTCGTCGGATATTCCGTTTACATCGTCGCGATTCCCATCCTCGGATTTCGTCACGGGACGAATCGTGACCGGATGGGAATCATTGCGGAGATTGCGGCGACAGTTCTCGTCGTCCTTGCAATCCTGAGCTTGCCGATTCCTGCGAAATGGCTGCTGCACGGCTGGATCATTCCGATGCTATTCATCAACACGATGGTGAACATCCGGGGGATGAGCCAGCATACGCTGCTGGAGAATCCGAGCGACGACGTCCTCGGCACGCGAACGATCCTGACTTCGCGGCTCGTCCGGTTTTTCATGTGCAACGAAAATTACCACCTCGAGCACCATCTTTATCCCGGCGTTCCGTGGCACCATCTGCCCGCGGTCCACGCAGCGCTCGCCCCGGAGCTTCGGGAACGTGGCGCGCCCTACATCCCGTCGTATTTGGCGTTTGTCCGTGCGTTTGTTTTGCGCAGCATTGAGCGCAGCCCTTGGAAGCGCGCTGCGAAATGAAGGACTGGATCCGTGATGCTGCCGCGCTCCCGATTGCCTTTGCGCAAGTGCGCGAAGACCCCCGGCTGGATATGGAATGCTGTCGCGACCTTCCGTCGGGCCCAACCGTGGTCATGATTGCTTCGGGCGGCGACACCGCTGTCTGTCTCTCTCGGATGCTGCTCGGGCGGCTTTTGCTCGTGGACATGAATCCCGCGCAACTCGCACTAACGCGCTGCAAGTTGCATCTCGCAAGGCACTCGACACGGGAGCAAGCGCTGGAATGGCTTGGGCATCGCCCGGCGGAACGACGGGAATGGATTGGGACGTTGCTGACTACGCTGGGCCTGCCCGACGACGCGCTGGGCCCGCTCCAATTCGTCGCCTCGCGTGGGCCTGATTTTTCCGGACGGTATGAAGTTCTGTTTGCCGCGCTCCGCGCGCGGCTGGGATATCACTGGGCGAGCAAGCCCCGAGCGCTGGACGCCGCATTCGGCGGGATAATGAGCCTCGAAAATCTCGTCGCCCTCTTTGGCAACGAGGCCACGCAGAATCCCCGTGTGCCGTTTTCCGAACACTTCGCGGCACGCTCCCGCATCGCGTGGGACCGGCCTTTCTCGCACGAAAATCCATTCCTTTCTCAGATTTTCGGCGGCTCGTTTGCTCCCGGTTTTGAGTATGATTGGCTGCTGGAGAATTCTTGGACGCCATTGCTCGTCGAGCCCGAGTTTGTGCGTTCACGAATGCTCGATGCGCTCGACGAACTCGCGCCGGGGAGCGTCGATTTTGTCCATCTTTCCAACATTCTCGACTGGCTTGCGCCGGACGAAGCCGTTGCGGTTTTGCAGAGCGCTCATCGTGTGCTGAAACCGGGCGGGCTGGTCTTGATCCGACAGCTCAATTCGAGCCTCGATATTCCGCATCTTCCATCCGGTTTTCTTTGGGACCTCGAAGCTGGGCGAGCGATGGAGTCACGGGATCGCAGTTTCTTTTACCCGGAGATTCACCTCGGCATGAAACGATGACGCTGCACACTTTTCACGAACCGCCGCCCGCAGCGCTTGGGCTGCTGCTGGAGGAATTTGAGGCGCAGTTCCGGTATCCGCTTGGAACCGACGCGACGTTCGCCATCTCGCACGGACGGGAATACATCACGTTCTTCTCGGCAATCGGCGACGCGACGCTGGTCGTGGCGGAGCATCAAGGGCGTGTGCTCGGGACGCTGGCCGCTGCGATTCGGCCGGTGCGTTTTCCCGACGGGACGGTGCAAAGAGTCGCGTATCTCGGCGACTTGAAAGTGACTCCTTCAGCGCGTGGCGGTGTGGTGCTCGGGCGCATCCTGCAAACCATGCACGAGCATCTTGCGATTCCCAGTGGAGGGCGTGCGTACGGCGTCGTGATGGATGGCACGGTGCGCATCCCGCCGAACTATACCGGGCGTCTCGCAGTGCCGTCATTCGAGCGAATTGCGCAATCCACAATCCTGCAAATTCCCACGACCCTCGCGGCGTCCGATCTCGCGCGCGAAGTGTCTGCCGATGAATTCGCAGGAATAGCAGCGAGGCTTGTCCCGTCGGGGTTTGCGCCAATCGGCGTTAATGCACTTTTTCGCTCCGAGATGGTTCCCGTGTATCTTGCAAACGACGGCGCTTGCGGCTGCATCGAGGACACTCGGCGAGCGAAGCGTCTGCTTGCCTCGCCGGGCGTCGAGATCCGCGCGGCGCACCTTTCCCGCTTTTCGTTTCAAACCTCGGAGCAGGGCGCGTCGCTGCTTCGGCAAGCCGCCGTCCGCTGCGGCGCAGTGAACATTCCAACGCTATTCGTCGCAGTTCCGACTGCGCTGGCTCCATCTTTGATTGCGGCTCTTGGCGAGCCGGCGGTTCGCCGGGCGACGGCGACTGTTTTTGGGTGCGGCTTTGGCACCGAAACGCAATATTGGTGGGTGGATACAGCGGAGATCTAAAAGCCCGGACCGGCTGCGTTTTACACGAATTTCCTTTCTTCGAGTCTGCGGGTCCGTATTAAAGCTTCCGCCGATATGGGCTTCCTAAATCAGCTCTTCAAACACCGTGAAACAGGCGAACCTTCGTCTGACGGATCGGTGTCTGCCGGGACGGGAACCGCCGCGACCGACCATCACGACAATCTCTTTTTGCATCCGCAAGAACACTCGGCCCGCTTGCAGCCACCAGTGATCCATTCGCCCAAGGCACAGGGCTTGGTGAGGCATACGCCGGACATTCCAATCATCCCGTCGAAGATGCGTCTGGCGCTCGGCGACGTAATCTCGCGAGTGCCGGAGCAGTTTGTCCGTCCGGGTAATCATGACTTGGGACAGGTGCTGGAATTTGATGCGCAGGAAATGGCTGGCGAGATGTCGCGTGGCCGGGTCGAAGTTCCGTTGCCGCAGATTGCGAAGCAGTTTCCTGGGGCGTTTTTCATTAGCGCGCATTCTGCGTCCGGCGTGCTCGTGCGGCTTCCGCTTCAAAAATTGGTGGATCAAATGGGCGAGCTTGCTCCCGTCCGACATGAGTCGGTGCCCGCTCCGGTTGAGCGGGAGATTGCGCAGCCGACGCCGGTCGTGGAGACTTTTGCCTCGCTCCCGGAGCTGGTCGCGGAGTGCGCCGAGCCCTCGTCAAATCGGACGGAGAATGCCAGCGAACCCGCGAAGCCAGACGGCACTGCGACGGCGTCCCCGTTGAGAGTCGCGGTTCGTGCGAGTGTTGATGCTCCGCTGGAAGCGACGCTCCCTTCGAGGAAACTGGAGGGCACGATTCCGATGCCCGAAGTTTCCGCGGCACATCTTGCGGCGACGGATGGCGGCATCGTGGTGCAACCAGTGATTCGCCGTACTCTGATCGCGCCGCCCCAAGTGCATTCGGTGCTTTCCGTGGAATCGACCGCGCACATTGCGCTCTCCATTCTCTCGCCCGGGAATGGCTCGCGGTCCGAAATGTTGCAGGCGCTTTTTATGACGGACGACGCGATGGACCTCGGCGGTATTGCGCGCCACATCGCGATGCTTCCCGGCGTGCTCGCGTGCAGGCTGTCCGTGGGTGAGCAAGTCGTGCTCGGCGGGACGATGCCGGACGGATTTGCGGCGGAGAGTTTGCAAGGTGCCGCAAGGGGATCGCACGAACACGAAGTAAGTTTGTTCGTTCACAATACCGTCACGTTAGGCGTTTTGCTTGGCCGGCGGCGTTTTGTGCCCGGCGTTCGCGACCGGCTCACGCATGTCGTGGAACTGCTGGCGTCACCTCAATCGTAAGACCATGCCGACCATTGACTATACAGGAAAGGAAGTGGTTTTTCGGGTGGCTGCGTGCGGTCCAGCCGGCGCGGGCAAGACAACGCTGCTCTGGCAATTGCACGCCGGGATTCCCGCCGATGAGCGGACCGAACTGGCGATTCGTGCCATCGGGCCGGACCAGTTGATTTCATTCGAGTGCGCTGCGCCTGACCTGATCCCCGTGGGCGACTATCGCGCGAAGCTCCGTCTATTTACCGTGCCCGGCCGCGTGGCCGATCCTGCAATCTGGCAGCGTGTGATGAACGATGTGGACGGCGTCATTTTTGTCGCAGACTCGCAGTTTGAACGGATCGGCGAGAATGCCGATGTGCTTCGCGCGCTGGCGGGTGTGCAAGGTGCGTTGGACGGCCCGATGGTCTTTATTTACAACAAGCGCGACCTGCCCAATCGCGCTCCGCTGGAGTATCTCGACCATGTGGTGAATTCCACCGAGCCGCGCATTCCGAGATTTGAAGGTGTGATGACGGACGGGACGGGAGCCGCTGAAGCTTTGAAGGCATTGACAAAGCTGCTGCTCGAACGGGCCGCGGCGGAGGATGAGAAACAGGCTGCTGCGGAACGCGCTGCGGCCGCTGTGGAAGAGGCAGTTTCGGATTCGCTGCATTTTGCTCCGCCAGAAGTGCCGCTCATTCTGGAGCCGGAACGAGCCCTTGTTGAGGAATCAGCTGCGCCCAAGAACGAAGGCCTCGTTTCGCTTGATGGCGGGTGCCTTTGCGGTGGCGTCCGGTATCGTTTGAATGGGCTTCCACTCGAAGTTTTTCACAGCCACGCCGCGCATCATTCGCGCGGGCACGGTGCGCCGCTGGTGACGTGGGCTTCGTATAAACCGCGGGAGTTCGCCTTCGTGCGCGGCTGCCCAGGTGAGTATTTGGGGCAGGGGAATACTCGGACGTTTTGCCGGGAATGTGGAACGCCGCTGACTTTCAGAAAGCCCGGAGAAGATATCGTCTTCATTGCCGCCGCGACCCTCGACTCGCCGGAGTTACTGACGCCGACGCGGCACGAGTCCTCGTCCGAGGCATTGCCGTGGCCGAAGATCATCGACGGGCTGCCTCGCTCGCTTTGAGCGGACTATTTTAGCGCGATGAGCGCGACCATGCGGCCTGTTTTTCCGAGTTCGCGGCGGTAGCTGTAGTAGCGGTCGGGGTTTGATGCAGTGCAGGTGCCGCAGTCGTGGACGGAGCCAACTCCGACCTCGTGAAGCTGACGAACAATATCCGCTGCAAAATCAATTTCGTAGTGCGGCGGACGAATGCAGGGGCCGAGTTGCGCGACCATTCGGGCGGGGACACAGCCGTAGTTTTCGACCATCGCGAGGACTGCGGCGCGGACGATTTCGAGCTCCGTGCCTTTTCGTCCGCTGTGTACGCAGCCGATGGCGCGACGCTCGGGATCGACGATGAAGATCGGCCCGCAGTCGGCGACGTAGATGCCGAGGCACACGCGTGGATCGTCCGTGATCAACGCATCGACATGAGGGACTGGGGAATGTGATTCCGCATTCACGGCGGCGACTCCTGCGCCGTGGACTTGTTGCGCGGTGATGAATCTGCGTCCGCCCAATCCAAGCTCTGTGCGCAGTTTTACATGGGCCTCTTCGAGCCGCGCGAGCGCGGTCTCGCGGTCGGTGGAAACATCGATGCCGGGCGCGAGGCCCGTGAAGGCATGGATTACGGGCAGGCTGGAAAGTGCGGTGTATGTTTCGCTCGGGCAGTGCATCAGCGAGCGAGATGCCGTGCGGCGCGAACGGTTGCGAGCCAAATCCCGCGCTATGCCCGCATTCGTTCCATTTCGCCGACGAGCTTCGGCCCGATGCTGCGCGGGCCGAGCGGGCGGCCTTCGAGCGTGGCGACGGGCATGACGCCGAGCCAGGAATTCGTGAGGAAGATTTCATCCGCACCGAGGACTTGCTCCCGCCGGATGCGGACCTCTTCCACTTTGCGGCGCTTGATGACCCAATCGCGAATGATTCCAAGCCGGCACCCGCTGCCGCGCGGCGGCGTGAGGATGCGGTCGCCGAGGACGATGAAAACATTCGCGCAGCATGCGGACACGAGCTCGGCGAACTCATTAAACAAAAGCGACTCATCCAGCCGTCGGGCTTTTGCATGGGCGAGCGCGTCCGCATTGAACCAGTAGTTCGCAGTCTTCAATCCGCCGAAGGGAGCGCGGTAGGTGTCATCGTGAAATCCAATCTCCCAGCTCTCTTCTTTCTCGTGTTCGCGACCTTCCAAAAGGATGAATACCCGGGGGGCCGTGACGGGTGCGGATGGCGCGCCATCGCCCGCCGTGACATAGATGCGGGCGATGCCGTTGACGTCTGCTGTTTCCAAAATATCGGCGGCACGCCAGAGGGTTTTTTCCGTGATGGGGAAGTCCCGCTCGACGCACGACGCGAAGAGGCGCTGGCGATGTTGCTCCCAGAATTCGATACGCCCATTCCAAACGCGCACCGTCTCGAAAAGCGACATGCCGTAGCGGAAGCCGCGGTCTGCGATGGGCACCGATGGGGTGGGGGAATATTCCGAGCCCGTCCAGAGCCACGTTTGCATCCGTTGATTAATCGCGCAGGCGGTCGCCGGGCGCGGGGCGGTAGTAACGCGTTTCGTTGGGATCCGGGCGTGGCGCGGTGCGGCGCTCGGGTTGACGCGGTTCTTCGCGTTCTTCTCGCTCGTAACGCGTCGTCCGGTCGGAACCGGAGCCGTAAGTCGGGCGTCCGCCGGGGCGCACATTGCGGTCGAACCAACTGCGAAGCTGCGTGCCGCGCAGTTTGAGATGACTTCCTACGCGGTCGATGACCTTCTCGTAGCCTTGGTTGTAGCGGCTGTCGTCGGATTCATCCGATTCCTCTTCGCCGCGATCCCGGCGCTCCGAGACCACGGGCCGGCGGCGTGGTGGCGGTGTGGGTTCGTCGGCAGGATCGTAATTTGACGGGTCGTCCTGGACGTACTGCGGTGCCTGCTCGCGCGGTGCCTTCGGCGGTTTCGCGACGGGCGATTCGGGTGCCGGTGCGGGCGTTTTTGACTGGGCGGTCGAAGATTTTTTCAGCCCTTCGGAGGAAATAACTTTGCCCGTGTCTGCGCCGATATTGAGGGTCGCGGAGCGCTTGCTTTGCTCATCGACCAGGCGAACTTCCCATACGGGCGATCCTTGTCCGGAGCGGAGTGTGTAGTCAGCGAAATCGTAGGAGAACGCGGCTTTTTTTGCCTCACGTTCGGCGACGGTGTGTGCGCCGTCGCTGTCGAGCTTGAGCTCGGAAAGATTGAGCGGAGCGAGCGCGCGGCCTGCGGATGTCGAGGCCAGTTTCGCGCTGCGGACATCGTACGATGTTTCCTTTGTGCTAATGCGCCACGTTGTCGGTTGGGGCGAGCCGTGGAGTCCTCGCACTTCGGTGATTTTTTCGAGGATGGCTTCACTCTTTTCCTTCCCCACGGTTCGCATCGCGTCGTATGCGGTGGCGGCAAAGGCCGGTATCGCGGAGATGATGGTGGCAGCGATGCTGCCGAGCAGGACTTTTCTCATGGGCGTTTTCATATACGAGTGAGTGCTACTTTTCCAGCACTTAATTTTGTGGAGTGAGGCGGTAAACCTCCAGGCCGGGGTGAAGGTAGATGACGGTACCGCGTGGCTTCGCCCACACGGGTTCGTAGGAACGGCGGAGGTCGGCGTAGAATGCGCGGCGCCTTTCCGCGTCAGATTCTCCGCCTTGTTTCGGGCGCATCCCGGCGCGCTCGAATCGCATGTACGTGCTCTCGCTGATGATTGCGAAACGGACTCCATCGTTCTCCAGCTTTTCGAGCGTGCCGAGGTCCGCCGCGTACTCGGCGCTGAGGATTTTGTTGGGCAGTCGCGCGACGCCATTGGTCCGGCGCGGCTCGGGAAGGCGCACGCGGTTATCCTTGGCGATCACGTCGCCGGGCGTGGCGTTTTTGCGGAGCCATTCGGTGAGGTCCGCGGTGTCATCCGTCTGGAACGCTCGGTAGTAACGCACCAATCCGCCGCGATCGCTCGTCCAGCTTGGCAGTTGCCCCAGCACAAGCGCTGCGCCGACTCCTGCCTCCACCCATCGGCGCGAAATGCGCCAGTTCAGCAGCTTCGCAAGATCCGCGACGGCTGTTGCTGCGAGAAGTGTGAAGAGTGCGCTCGCGGGCAGGAAATAGCGGTCGTTCTCCTTCGGGAAAAACGACAACGCGATTCCAAGTGCGAAGGGTAATCCAATGGTCGCCCATTCCGCCGAATTCAGCGAGGAGCGCCGCTTCCATGATGTGAACAAAACGACGCCGAGCAGGAGCCAGATGACCGGCGTCGTGTTTGCGAGGAAGATGCTCCAGTATTTTCCGTGAGGGATGCTTTGGGTCATGCCCTGGCCGCCCGTGACGAGTGCGGTTTCGCGGGTAAAATTGGCCGCAACTTCCTGCGGTTGCGAGAGAGCCTGAGGGTTCGTCGCAAGCAGGATCGCGAGCGCGCAGCCTGCCGCCGCCAGCACGATTCGCCATCCGCATTTCGCCCGCGTGGCGATGAAGACCGGCACGGCCACGCCGAGCGAAATTGCGCCGAGCCACTTCCCGGAAATGGCCAGTCCCACGCCCGCGCCGAGCAGCAGTGCGGTGCGCAACGTCGGGGCGCGTTGGTGCAAGTGCGCCGCGAGAAACGTTACTGCGATGCCGAAAAGCAGCGCGGTGTCTTCCTTCATGTAGTGGCTCAATTCAAAGAGCTGATGATGAGTCGCGAGGGCAAGCCCTGCGAGCACGGCAACGCGCCATCCGCGCCAGACGTAACCGAGGAGCGAGAGCAGCAGCACCGCCGCCGCTGTGAAGATTGCCGATACCGAGCGGCCCGCTTCGACGACGGATTGCGGCGACTCTTTCACGCCAAAGGCCACCACGGAGAGCTTCGCCGCGTTGAGCAGGAGCATCGGGTGGTGAAAGTTGAGCGGTCGCGTTCCAAGCACCTGCTCCACTTTTCCCGGCTCGTCGGGGTGATAGTACCACGGGAAGTGATTGTTCCGTGTGCCGACGAAAAGCGTGAACAGGAAAAGAGCCAGGCTCCAGATCCAAAGGCGCGCCTTGTTGGGTATTATGGCAAGCATCGGGCGAATAGTATCGGCTCTCGTCGAGTGAGGCAAACTCCGGTTTTCATCCTCCGAACACGGCGATCCAATAGGGCCGCCCCGACGCATCCCTCGCCATCCCGAATCCTGCAAAACGAAGGCGCGGATTGAGAATGTTGGCGCGGTGACCGGCTGAGTTCATCCACCCGCGCATCACGTCTTCCACGCTGGATTGGTAGGCTCCGATGTTCTCCGCCGCCCACCCGTATCCGCACCAGCGGCGGAACGACATTGGGGAATGCTCCATTCTGCGTGAGGAAGCCATGGATTGAGCCCAGGACGAGGCGTAGGCATCGAGGGCAGGCGCGGTTTGGAGCGGCTTCTTGTAGTGCTCCCATCTCGCAAGATTGTGCAGCCGCAGCAGGCGTTCGCTGAGACTTTCGTCGAGTGGCTCGACGACGTGCTTTGCCGCCGGTGCCCTCCTTGTTGAACTGCTGCACCCGGGGCCAGACATGACGCCGAGACATGCGAGGGTGATTATGACGGACGCGGACTTTAGGCGACTCGTCTGCAAGCTCTACGAGATGCGCATCGGCATCAGGACATAGAGGAATGGCGTCGCGATTTTCAGGACTCCGGGGCTCATTTCGTCGATCAGGTCGATGTGGATTTCTTCGTCGGAAAGATTGCGCAGCGGGTCCTGCAGGAAGCCAGGATTGAAGGCGATGGACATGTCCTTGCCTTTGTAATTCACGGCCATCGACTCGTGGGCTTCGCCGACCTCAGGAGTGTTCGAAGCGATTTCGAGATTGTTTTTCGTGAAGGTGAGCTTGATCGAGTTGCTCTTTTCGCTGGAAAGCAGCGAGACGCGGCGGACTGCTGCTGCGAAAAGCTCGCGCTCGACGGTGACACGCTCGCGAGTTTCTTGCGGGATGACTTGCTTGTAGTTCGGGTAATTGCCCTCAATGAGCTTCGAGACGAGCGTCTTATTGTTCGCTTCAAAGCCGACATGGTTCTCGGTCACCATCATTTTCACGTCGCCGACTTCCGTCAGCAAGCGCTGGAGTTCGCCGACGCATTTGGTCGGGATGATGATGTCGATTTCCTGGCTGCGGGGGAATTCGACTTCGATCTCGCAAAGCGCGAGGCGGCGACCATCGGTGGCGACAAGTGAGAGTTTGTTCTCTTTGAACGTGAAGAGGATGCCGTTTAGCACGTACCGCGTCTCATCGGTCGAAATTGAGTAGGCCGTCTTGCGCAGTGCGTCTTTGAGATCCTTCTGTTTGAGCGTGAAGGTCTTGGCTTCGTCCAGCTTCGGCAGGGCAGGAAATTCCTCCTCCGCGATACCCATCATTTTGAAGAAGCTCTGTCCGCAGCGGAGCGAGGCGTGGTTCTTGGAATCGACCTCCACCATCACGTCGGAATTCGGGAGTTCCTTCACGATCCCGCCGAGTCGGCGCGCTGGCAGGGTGGTGCCGCCGGCTTTTTCGATATTGGCTTCCACCGAGGTGGAGATTCCGCAGTCGAGATCGTTTGTGGTAAAAGTGAGCCGACCTTCTTCTGCGCGGATGAGCACATTGGAAAGGATGGGCAGCGTCGTGCGCGTGCTGACGACGTTTTGCACGGTGACGAGTGCTTCGAGTAGCTTTTCCTTGGCGATGCTGAATTTCATGGGTTGGATTTAAGAGTTAGCGCTGTTTGACGGAATATCTTGTGGCTGGCAAATCTTTTTGACGCAACCCCTTGTTGAATGCGAGATATTCTCCGTTGTGAACAAGTCATTTTTTCTCCGCGTGCTGCCTTTTTTGGTTTGGTGTGTTTTTCCCGCGCAAGGCCAACGGCTGAGCCCGCTGGCTACGGCTCCCGATTGGACGCGGCTGGAGGCTTTCCAAGAAACGGCTACGCGTGCGGAGTTTGTGCGGTTGCTCGACACGGTTTTCGCCCCGAATGGAGCTTGGGCTGGCGTTATCGAGGTGGGTGAAACGGAGGCATTCATCTACAAAACGCTCAGCCCGCCGGAGACGATGAAGCTGCGTTTCGCTCCTGACGAGGCATCGCGTAAACCGGCGGCGAGGTTCTGGCGGCTCGCGGCGGAGATTCCAAAAGGCGACAAGCCGCTCGCCCATGTAAAACTCGTTTTGGACCCCGGCCATATCGGCGGAAAGTGGGGCCTCATGGAAGAGCGTTCGTTTGCGGTTCCCGGCGACAAACCCGTGCAGGAAGGCGACATGACTCTGCTCGTCTGCCAGCTCGCTGCAAAGGAACTCCGCGAACTCGGGGCGGCGGTAGCCCTCACCCGCAAAGACACAGCGCCGACCACACCATCGACCGTCGATGGAATGAGGCCCGCAGGCCGCAAGGAGCTGGAGCTTTTGGGAACGCTCGATGTGCGCGAAAACTACGACGGCCCGCGCGACCCGCGAAAAGCGGAGACCGTGCAATGGCAGGCCGAGAAACTCTTTTACCGCGTCGCAGAAATCCGCGAGCGAGCCCGATTGGTGAATGATGAGTTGAAGCCCGACATCGTCGTATGCGTCCACTTTAATGCCGACGATTGGATGGACCCGGAAGCGCCCGTATTCACCGAGCGCAACGACTTGCACACCCTCATCCACGGCTGCATGAGCGCCGGAGAGCTGCGGTTCGACGACCAGCGGTTCGACATGCTCCTGAAGTTGCTCGGTGGCATCCATCCCGCAGAACTCGCCGCCGCCACAGCCGTGAACGATTCTCTCGCGAAGGCGACCGCGCTCCCGCCATTCACCTACCTCGGCGGCAATGCAATCCGCGTGGACGCGAACGAATTTCTATGGGCCCGCAACCTCCTCGCGAACCGCCTCTTCAATTGCCCCGTCGTATTCCTGGAGCCCTATCGAATGAACAACGCCGAGTCCTACGCGCGGATGCAAGCCGGGGATTTCGACGGCGAGCGCGAAGTCTTCGGGATGCAGCGCCGAAGCATCTTCCGCGAATACGCCGGCGAGATCGTGGACGGGCTAAAGCGGCATTTTGCGCGGGAGGGGAAGTAATAGCCGGTGGCGGATTGCGGTTCTCGGCGTTCGATTCGCAGGGGAGCTCCCGAAGCGTCACTCCATCCGCTCGCCGATTGGAGCCTGCTCGGGCGTGAGGAATGTTTTCATCAGTTCTCCCTCGCCGCAGACGGTCATTCCCGGAAAGCGCTTGAACCATTTTCCTTCGGGGACTTCAGGTTCGGTGCCGAGCCATTCGAGCAACAAAGAGAGTTGTTCGATAGACACTTCGCGAAGGCGAACGCGATCATACAAATGTGCCA
>JAYSTZ010000543.1:0-3215 GCA_043719365.1 Verrucomicrobiaceae bacterium
TGGCGCCATTCCGGTGTGGGAAACCACGACGCGGGCAGAAATGCGCTCACGGCCAGGAGGAAAGCGAGGAGCACGATGCCATTCGCCAACCGCCCCAGCGCGCGTTCGGGCGGGGCGAGGGCAAATAGTAATCCCGTCAAAAAGAGGATCGTGGCTTGCGCCCAAAGTTGGGTCGCGCCGCCCAAAGTTGGCGCGAGAACCGCGAGCAGCGGAATCGCGAGCGCCACTAGCGGACTATTTGCACGACGCGCGCCCGACCGGTCTTCAGGTTTCATCGAAGCGCGGCGTCTCAGCGGTCGAAGTCGTCCACTTTCAACATGTCGCACTCGACCTCCGAGTCGGCGAGCACGGTGCTGGAGCGTCGCTGGCTGCCGGACGCGAGGGTGATGTTCACGCTCACGCTGCCGCGCGCGACATTGAAGAGTTCGTTCGCGGGATCGCCGATATTCACGATGACGGCCCCTTTCGGGGAAATGCGCCGCCGACATCGGCGTATCGAACGACCGCAACGGTTCGTTGCGTTCGAGTCCCTGGTTTTCGCACCATTCCAGCGCGAGGTCAGTAGCGTCGAAGGCTTGGAACAGCGTCTCGTATTGCTCGCGCCACGCCATTTTCATCGCCCTTCGCAGCACGGGGACGCCTCCGAGATTCGTGAAGAGGATCGCTTCCGCGCCCTCGGCGACATCGCGGACTACGACTTCGGTCGTGGAAAAAACCATCTATCCCTGAAGTTCGTAAACGCGAATGGACGAACCTGCCTCGCGCAGTGTCAGGTGTCCGTGAATCGGAAAAGCTACGACAGGCATTGATTAGTCGAACTGGCCAAGGAGCGGTTTCCTTTAAGTGCGAAAGGCCGCGAGGGCTAACAGGCCGATGGTCCGAAGAGAAGAGGAAATTGTGCAGTGGTGCCAATAATGTGGTGATGAGCACAAATGCTCGACGTTCGGCGTCCCGGAGTGCCGAAAGAAATTAGCGCGTGGTGAAGCAAGTTTTTTCCGTGAGATTTCCATTCTGGTCACTGCAATTTCCAAAGTTACTGAGAGTTGCCTGATTCGTCCACCGACCATCACGATCCACCTCGACCATCAGACTACTCTCGGACGCTGGATGGTCTTCGTTCCTGCTGGTCGAGCCCACTACTTCTCGGAGCATCCAACGACGACCGAACTTAAAGAAATCCTAGCTCGAACGCACCAAGTCCATCAGGCCGATCGCGTTCATGCTCTTCATGAGCTGACAGATTTTTTTAACGTAGTCGGTCACTCGGGCTATGAATACCATCGGCGTTGGTTCATGGATTCGTGGGTGAAATACATCTCGAACACGCCGACGAACCACATCATGCACCACGAAAAAATGCGCGGAAACTACGGGCTGTATTTCAGTTTTTGGGATCACGTGATGAGAACGAATCACGCGGACTACGAAACGCGTTTTCGGGAGGTGACTTCGCGTCTTCCTGAGCCGCGCGAAAAGACGGAGAACTCCGTGGCGGCGCAACATTCATGAAGGCGCGACACGTTCTCCTAGGGCTGTTGGCCACGCTTTGCGCGACGGCATTTTCCATCGAGCCATGCCGGATCGAGGTGTTGGAAAAAGGCAGCGGATGGCCGGTGCCGCTGGTCGAGTTGCGCACCACGAATGACGTGCGTTTCGTGACGGATAATGCGGGTGTGGTCGCGTTCGATTTGCCGGAAGTGATGGGACGCGAAACGTGGTTCGGGGTGTTCGGTCACGGCTATGAAGTGGCTCCCGATGGCTTCGGGATGCGCGGCTTTCGGCTCACGCCGCAGCCAGGAAAAACGCTCAAAGTTGAAGTGACGCGAAAGACGATCGCGAAACGTTTGGGACGGCTCACGGGCGCGGGGCTTTTTGCGGAGAGTCAGAAAACCGGGCACGATCTGGACTGGCGCGAATCGGGCATCGTCGGTTCCGACAGCGTGCAAAACGCGGTGTATCGCGGGAAACTTTTCTGGGCGTGGGGCGACACAAATCTGCTGAACTATCCCCTCGGTATTTTCGATATGAGCAGCGCGACGACCGCGCTGCAGCCGCTCGCGAAATTCGAGCCGCCGCTTCAGCTGAAGCTCGACTATTTCACGAATGAAAAAGGCACGCCGCGCGGTGTCGCGAAAATGCCCGGCGAAGGCCCGACGTGGGTGACGGCCTACGTGACGCTGCCGGATAAAACGGGCGCGCCGCATCTCGTGGGCACCTATCGCAAAATCCACGGGCATCTCGATGTCTATGAGTCAGGCCTGTGCGCGTGGAATGATGAGACGGCGAACTTTGAGCGGAAGCTGGTCTTCTGGAAAAAGTCGGACGGTGAGCCGAAGGAAGCGCCCACGCCGGACGGGCACCCCGCGCTTTGGAAAGACAGCGCCGGAAAGGAATGGGTGCTCTTCGGCAATCCGCTCCCGGCGCTGCGCTGCCCGGCCACGTTCGAGGCTTGGCAGGATTCCGATACTTGGGAAGTGCTGAAGCCGCAGGAAAGTCTGCGCTCGGCGACCGATGGAAAACCGGTGAAGCCGCACAGCGGTTCGATCGCGTGGAATCCATTTCGCAAACGCTGGGTCACCGTCTTCATGCAGGCCTTCGGGAAGCCGTCGGTCTTCGGTGAGATCTGGTACGCCGAGGCCCATTCGCCGACCGGCCCGTGGGGCACGGCGGTGAAAATCCTGACGCACGACAACTACACTTTTTACAACCCGCGCCTGCATCCCGAGTTCACCGCCGCCGACTCACCGATCCTGATTTTCGAAGGCACGTTCACCGCCGAATTCGCCGACCGCCCGCACCCGACGCCGCGCTACAATTACAACCAGATACTCTACCGCCTCGACCTCGACGACCCGGCCCTGGCACCCGCGCAAAAATGAACCGCCGCCTCGCAGTCCTCATCGCTGCTTGTTTCGCGACTGCCAGCGTGCGCGCCGAATTTGAGCTGCGCGATGGTGACACGGTTGCGTTTCTCGGCGACAGCATCACCGCCGCACGCGGCTACACGAAGATCGTCGAGCACTACACGCTCATGCGTTTTCCCGAGCGCCTCGTGCGCTTCGTGAACGCGGGGCAGGGTGGTGACACGGCTTCCGGCTGCCTCGCGCGGTTGGAGCTCGATGTGTTCAGCCAAGGCGCGACGGTCGTCACGGTGGCCTTTGGAATCAACGACATCGGCTGGGGCATGAAGGCAGACGCCGAGCACCAACAGCAGT
>JAYSTZ010000544.1:0-7644 GCA_043719365.1 Verrucomicrobiaceae bacterium
GCTTGCTTTCGGGACGGGTGGATTGCGCGGGCGGAGCATCGGCGAAGTGGTGACGGTGTCGGAGAAAGGGAAATCGACCGGACCGCGCCCCGACCAGCCGTGCGCCGGGACGAATGCGATGAACTATTTTAACATCAGCCGCGCGACGCAGGGGCTGGTGGCCTACATGTGGCAGGCGCACAAAAAGGCGAGGGCAAAGGGACGCCCGAGCATCGCGCTGGCGCATGACACGCGGCATTTTTCGAAGGAGTTTGCGGAGCTCGCGGCGAAGGTGGCGACGGACCTGGGATGCGATGCGTATGTGTTCGCCGGGCCGCGCTCGACGCCGCAACTTTCGTTCACCGTCCGCTTGATGAATGCGACGGCGGGTGCTGTCGTCACGGCGTCGCACAACCCGCCCCATGATAACGGATTCAAGGTGTATTTTTCCGACGGCGCACAAATCGTGGAGCCGCACGCGAGCGCAATCATCAAGCTCGTGAACGCGGTGAAGAGCGACACTTACACGCCGCTGCCGAAGGCGAAGCAGGGCAAGCGCATCGTGCTCGGTGCGAAGGAGGACAATGCGTACATGGATCGGCTGGAGACGCTGCTCCTGGATCGCCCGATGGTGAAGGCTGCGAGCCGGCTGAAGATCGTGCTGAGCCCGATTCACGGGACGGGCGGAGTCATCATCAAGCCGATGCTCAAGCGCCTTGGCTTCCGCTTTGCAGTCGTGGCGGAGCAGGATAAATTCGACGGTCAATTTCCCACGGTGAAGTCGCCAAATCCCGAGAACGCGGAGGCGCTCTCGATGGCAATCGCGCTTGCCGAGAAGGAAGCCGCGGACGTCGTGGTGGCCACCGACCCGGATTCCGACCGCATGGGCGTGGCGATTCGGAATCGCGATGGAAAAATGCAGCTCCTCACCGGCAACCAAATCGGATCGCTGATCGCCGCTTACCGCGTGGAGAAGCTGAAGGCGCTCGGCGTAATCACCTCGGAGAACGCGGGACGATGCGCAATCATCAAGACGCTCGTGACGACGGACCTACAGAAAGCAATCGCCGCAAAGCACGGCCTGCGCTGCGTGGAGACGCTCACCGGCTTCAAATATATCGGCGAGAAACTCGGCCAGTATGAGAACGCAATCCCTGCGAAAGAGCGGGCGAATTACCGCACGCTGTCCGAGGAAAAGACGCGCGCCCTGCGACTGAAACACAGCGTGTATTACGTGGCCGGCGGCGAGGAGAGCTACGGCTACAGCGCGCATGATTTCGTCCGCGACAAAGACGCGAACGCAGCCGTCGTGTTGTTTGCCGAAGTGTGCGCATTTGCGAAGTCGCGGAACATCACGGTGGATCAACTCCTCGATGAGGTTTACGCGAACTACGGCTACTATCTGGAGCAGAACAAGACGCTCGAATATCGCGGCGCTGCAGGGGAGGAGATCATCAAGAAGCTCGCCACCGGCTTTGCCAGCGAGCCGCCGAAGATGATGGACGGCTCGAAGGTCGTGGCGGTCCGGGATTTCGCCAACAACAACTACAAGGACTGCGAAGGCCAGGTGTTGCCGAACGAAAAGATGGTCATCTTCGATCTGGCCGACGGACGCCGCGTCGCCGTGCGCCCATCGGGCACGGAGCCGAAGATCAAATTTTACCTCTTCACGAAAGCAGATGTCTCGTCGCCAGCCCAGCTCGCAAAGGTGAAAGCCTCCGCCGCGAAAGGGCTCGCCGGCCTTTGGACATGGATCCAGAGCGACGTGGCGCTGCGGCTGAAGCGGTAGAGTTGGCGGGGCTGACCGAGGACGCGAACGAGCGAGCATTGCTCGCGGCCATGTTTCTAGTTTGGACGAAGATGCTTTTCAGCGGAGCGGAGACTGAGCGTGCGGAAGAAAAGAAGGAAGGAGCATTGTATCGCGAGCACCATGAGAGCGCGATTGATGGTCGCGATCCGCTGTTCGGTTTTTTTCGTCGGGCGGACGGTGCTCAGCTTGAAAAACGTCCCGGCCTCTGCGTGGGCGAGGATTCCGAAAGGACTCACCGCATCGGCCCAGCGTTGAGTTTGCTTGAAGTCGGGTGCGAATATTTTGACGATGATCGGCGCTCCGCACCAAAGGGCGAGGATGCCGAGGCAGGTGAGTAGTGCCCGGCTACGATTGCGAATCCGGATGCTGACCGAGACAGCGAACCACCGCACGACGGCAAACATGAGCGGGAGACCCACCACGATGCATGTGACGAAGAACCACTTGTAATCGGGGCCAAAGGCTGTCGCGTCGGCACTCCTGGCATCGAGCCAGTCCTCATCCGGCATGTATAAGAAAAGAGCGAGCTTTAGGGAGACCAGCACGGCGATGTTTGCGATGAATATCCCTCCGAGCCGCCGGGCGGATGACAGCTTTTCTTTGACGATTTGAAGAGGCTCGATCGGAGTCGTGAGCAGGACATCCAAAGTTTGATGAGTGCGTTCCCTCCCAATCGCGTCGCATGCGCAAGCGGCGACTGCGAGAACGCCGACGATGATCAGCGCCTCCGACATGAATGTGAGATTCGACGGGAACCGGTGAAATGGGTTTACAATCAGCAGGAGAACAAGCGCGCCGCAAACGGCGATCAACAGCCCGAGAGCAAGTCGGACGAGATGTTGGGGCCTGCCGAGAATTCCGCGGCTGGTTTCCCGCCAGAGGATCGGTTGGTCCGTGGGAAGCGAGTGTTCCCTGCCGCCGCGATATGCGGTGCCGCCGAGGTAGGAATTCAGCTTTTCAAAGGTTGCATCGAGCCAGCCGAAAAGATTGCGAGTGCTCGTGCTCGGGGGAATCAGTGCGCGGCGGAGAAGGCATAGACGGGCGAGAATGAAAAAGAGCCCTGCTGATGCAAGCATCGGAGCCGTAGCATTCCAGCAGAGGCGGCTTGAGAGAGGCCATCGGATGCTGGTGATCGCCGTGACCTGATTGAGCACGATGACGGGGGACAGGCGTAGTTGCTCTACTTCCCGGTTTTGGAAGGCTCTGCCGAGCAGCGTTGCGGGCTTTCCGTCCTGCCACACCCATAATGCGTAATCTGTTCCGAAAATGAGGATCGCCGCGGCCACGTATGCTGCGACGGTTGCGCTGGTCGTCGTGCGGAACCAAGCGGAGCACAGCAGGGCGAGTGAGCCGATTTGCAGCCACGTAGCGCCGATGACGAATGCTGTGCCCGCCATCTTTTCCACACTCACCCCGCCATAGGCGTATGAGATTGCGCCGAGGGGCAGACCGAAGAGTAGCAGGGTAAACATCGGCAGTAATCCACCGATGAATTTTTGAATGAGCAGCCGCCACGGTCCGATGTCCGCGAGAAGCAGCAGGGCCAGCGTCTCGCGCTCCTTTTCGTGGGTGAGCACGCCGGCCATGAGTGCGGGCTGGAAAAGGATGGTCGCTCCGGTAAGGAGCATCGCCAAAGTCTGAAACGTCGCCGCTCCGGTGCCGAGCAGTGCATAAAGGGCGGAGCCTCCGTGGTATCTGCCGACGTAGCGACTCTCGTAGTAGAGCCAGAATATCCCAATAAATAGACAGCCAAATATGAGTCGCAGGAGATACGTTCGTGGACGGGCGGCCCGCTCCATCAGGTCTTTTGCAAGAAGCGGAAAGGCGAACCAGCGGCGGATTGTTTGAATCATTGCGGAGGTCGGTTGCGGACGATTTTTCGGAAAACGTACGTCGTGGTTCCGACGGTCTTTACTGCGATGATGATCTCCCGGTCGTTTCCCTTGAGCGGAAAAATGATATCTTCCAGTGAAAATGCCCCGGCGTTTGGTGAGTATTGGGAGACTGGTTCAGCGCGGTTCCAGTTCGCTTCATGCGTGATGAAAAGGCTGGTACGATCACGAGAGGCAGGAGGAACAGCGTCATTGCCGGAAACGCGGGTGACCTCGTAACCGGAATCGACGGGCGTCGTGCCGGTTTTCGATGACTCCCATTTTGCCCATGCGAGGTCTGGCGCGCCCAAGCTGCCTTGAATTCTTGTATCGCGAAAGAAACACGGGGTCCATTTTGAGCGCTGCGTTTGGATGGTCATCGCGCCGCCGAGATTGCCGAGATAGCGCGGAATCACAGGCGCGTTCATCGTGGCGCGATAGAAGTAGCTCGACCACTGGTCGGAGCGGTCGGGTGTGCTGATGGCGCCGGACGCAGCGTGCTCACCCGGCCCGTCAGAGCCCGGGAGATACGCGGTAATTTTTGTTTCGCGTAGCACACGTCCGTCGATCCCGATGTCGGTCAGCACGATGGCCTCGGATCGCTCGATGATGCCCATTCGGTAATTTGCAAACGCCATAAGCGCCCATGCGAATGCGACACACTCCAAGGGGAATAGAATCCATGTGAACTTCCGGTACTTGCGCCCGAGGAGAAAGTAGTCGGCAGCGACGGCGGCGATGACAAACCCAAGGAACATTCCCGCGACCATGCCGAATGGGAGCGCCCGGGCACCGGTCGATAGTTTTTCGGACAGTTTTTGCCGGAGTGCGTTGCCTGTCTTCTCTTCGTTGTAATAACTCCGGCTGTCTTTCCGGGCGAGGAGTTCGGGCGAGGTTTTCCAAAGCCACATGGCGGCATTATCCCACTCCGGCGTAACGCCGCCATCCGTGGGCATCGATTGTCTCCACACCACTGCCCGGCCGAGACCGGGAGAGGTGAATCCGCCGGATGATCCGGGCGCTTCGTCGATGCGAAGGTGCGCGAGGAAAGTCTGTGCCGCTTCCGGGATTTGTGATTCGTCGGTCAGGTGGATGAACACGCTGCCGCCCGCATCCACCCAATGCGCAAGGGCATCCAGCGATTTCGCCTTTGCGGTTGCCAGGGTGCGTTGATTCAGCGCGACGATGTCGTATGCGAAATATGCCAGCGGGTTTTGAGGAAGTTCCTCAGCTCGTAACGTCGAGAATGCTGTGCGGGGCGAGATATTGCCGTTTTGTTTGGCGGTGAGCCGCTCGAGTTGGAGGAATGTGGACGAGTCATGCGCTTTCTGCTCTGACGTTACAAGAAGGACAACGTGGGTTCTGGTCGAAGACGAAGAGGAAAGTTTCACCGTCCCTGCTTCGATGGATTTCCCGCCCTCGATAAACCGAAAGCGGACCTGCGCTTCTCCGCCGACTTGGAGAGTCGGCGGGAGGATCACAACGCGCGAGTTGATCCCCGGGACGAGAGTCAGCGGGATACCGTGTATCAATGGCATGAGTGTTCCGGACAGGGTGGTCTCAAGCACACCTTCACGAATATGAGGAGTGTGATTGTCGATCTGAAGTCGAAGCGTAATGATCGAGTTGGAGCGAAACGACTCGTGCTCATTAAGTATCGTGACCGTAAACGGCGGCTCGCCCGTCCAAGCTGTGCCGGAACTGAACAGCAGCAAAAAGATGAAGGCAGGGAAAATGAAATGAATCCTCATGTTTACAATCCGGCGCTCAAACAGGAGGTCGTCCAATCGGGAAATTCGTGAAAGGCTTCGGACATGGTGGTCGCGGAGCGTTATCCGTTTCCGGTGGTTGGGATGCAAGGATAGTTCGTGGGTGATACTTCGCGTCGCAACCAGCAGAGGGATTTGCAGGGGGCGCGTTGGCTTTCGTTTGCGTCCCGCAATGCGTGACGCTATCCACGCCGCGTGCAAACAATCGTCATCGGTCATAAGAATCCCGACATGGACTCGATCTGCGCGGCCATCGGCTACGCAGAATTGAAGCGGCTTTCCGGCTGGCCGGATGTCGTGGCTGCGAGGGCGGGGGCGACGAATGCGCGGATCGATTACGTGTTGGAGCGCTTCGGCGTGGAGTCGCCAATGATGCTCACGGATGTCTCGCCGCGCGTCCATGATGTGATGCAGAAGAGCGTGGTTTCCGTCCACGCGGATACGCCGTTGTATGATGCGATTCAGCTTATTGATCGGCGGCGGTTGCGTGGATTGCCCGTCGTGGATGACAAACGGCGCTGCCTCGGGCTGCTGAACGCATTCAAGATCTCGCATCACCTTTTCCCGCCGCGCGAGGAAGCCCACGCGGCGCGAACGGTGACAGCCTCGCTGGCGGATGTTGCGCGGACGATTGGCGGGCAGCTCATTTGCGGGAGCCTGACTCCGGTGGAGGAGGATTTCTTTCTGCTCGTCGGAGCGATGCGGCAGGACAGCTTTGGCCCGCGTCTCGCGAAGTATCGGGATGAAGGGCGGAACGTGCTCGTATTCGTCGGCGACCGTCCGCACATCCAGCTTCTCGCAATCGAGCACGGAGCGCGGGCCATCGTGGTGACGGGCGGGTATTCGATCGAGCCGGATGTGGAAATCGCGGCGCGTGCTGCGGGCATCGCGCTCCTCTCCGCCCCAGCCGATACGGCCACGACCGTGCTGATGTCTCGTGGTAGCGTACGCGCCGGGCGGATGCTGGAGCCTGCGCCCTTGAGCTTTCATCGGGACACGCGACTTTCCGATGCGCGGCACAAGACTGCGGCGGTGAGCGCGTTTATTTTCCCCGTCGTCGATGACCACGGCGTGATGTGCGGAATTTTGTCGAAGTCCGACTTCATCAAGGACATCCCGCGACAACTCATTCTCGTGGACCACAACGAATTGGACCAAGCCGTGCGTGGGGCGGACCATGTGCCGATTGTGGAGATTCTCGACCATCATCGGCTGGGCGGCTTCACCAGCAGCACGCCGGTGCTTTTCTGGAATAATCCGGTCGGGAGCACTTCGACGATCGTCGCGCTGTGCTACCGGCAACTCGGCATCGCGATCGCTCCGCCAATCGCCGGACTGCTAATGGCGGGGCTCATCAGCGATACGCTGAATCTTAATTCGCCGACGACGACTCCAACGGACGCCGAGATTTTGAACCAACTCGCGACCGTTGCGGGCGTGAACAGTGATGATTTTGCGCGCGACCTTTTCAGCGTCGCAAGTCCGTTGCTCACGCTCACGCCCGAGCAGGCCGTCAGCGTTGATTCCAAACCTTACACCGAGCACGGGCAGCGCTTTGTGGTTGCCCAGATCGAAGAGCTCACGTTCGCGCATTTCGAGGAAAAGAAGGAGGCGCTCTTGAGTGCGCTTGAAGAGCGGCGCGATGCTGAGGATTTTCTGTTTGCTGCGCTGCTCGTTACGGACATCACCAAGCAAGGATCGTTACTGCTCGTGCGTGGCGACCAGACCTTTATGGCGCAAATCGATTTCCCATCGGTGGGTGCGAATATCTGGCAGTTGGACGGCGTCGTTTCGCGCAAAAAACAGCTCCTGCCGTACCTCATCGAGTGCATCGGGAAGATGCCGCCAACATAGGGGCGGGGTCTTTTCGCTGCGATTTTTCTCTGTTGGATTGGGGCTCTGGAAAAATATTCATCGAAACCCTTGCGTGCCGGGAATCAGGTCCGTATAAGGCGCGCCCACGTTTCTAAAAAACGGGTAGATACCGAAGTGGCCAAACGGGGCGGACTGTAAATCCGCTGGCTTACGCCTTCGATGGTTCGAATCCATCTCTGCCCACTCCCTCCACCGCGGAGGGCGCGGTTTGGGATTGCCGCGGGGCGATGCGCGGGGCGATTGATACCGGATGCGATTCGCTTCCGAACTCCGCTGCGGGATTCTCGCCGGCCTACTGGCGAGCGCGGCGATGCACGCGTCCGCGGAGAAGCCGGCAAAG
>JAYSTZ010000545.1:0-7639 GCA_043719365.1 Verrucomicrobiaceae bacterium
TGAACGTGGACGACGCAGCCACAAAGATTCGCACCGAACTCATCCGCAAGCGCTACTTCGTGGACCCGCAAGTGAGCATCAACATCACCTCAGCCGCGAAACTCTTCTTCACCGTCATCGGACAAGTGAAC
This sequence comes from Verrucomicrobiaceae bacterium, assembly GCA_043719365.1. GTDB lineage: Bacteria > Verrucomicrobiota > Verrucomicrobiia > Chthoniobacterales > Chthoniobacteraceae > SXWH01. The sequence goes on from JAYSTZ010000545.1 coordinate 132, forward strand.
AAACCCGACCGGATCGAGTTTCCGGCGGATGGGAAAATGGAGCTCATGTCTGCCATCGCGAGCGCCGGTGGCTTTAGCAAAATCGCCGATCCCGGCAAAGTGACCGTAAAGCGAGCCAAAGGCGGCAAGGAATCGTACGACACGAGGAAGCTGACCGATGCCGTCCCGATTTACCCCGGCGACATGGTCCAAGTCGGGGAAAGCCGCTTCTAAATTTTCATTATGGCAGTCTCATACCGATCCAATTCGCGACCCGGTTCCCCCGAAGAGCCTCGCCATCGGCAGAGCCGAAGCCGCAAGGATTCCGGCGCGCCCACCATCGACCTTCGGTCGTGGGTCTTTCTACTGCGTGAACGATTAATCCTTATCCTCGTTTGCATGGGAGTCTCGATCGGCGGCGCTCTCGTTTATCTCGCGAAAGCGACGCCGGTTTACACAGCGGTCGGCGCGCTGGAAGTGCTGACCGAAACCCAGCGTGTGATGGGAGACGTGAAGGCTTTCAATCCAGAATCTTCGAGCAGTATCGAAGCAGTAAAGACGGTCGAAAACGCTCTATTGAGCGACTCACTCATGCTCCGCGTAGTCAAGGTCAACGAGTTGCAATTGACCCACCCGCGATTCATGGCGAATCCGAAAACCGGTCGCCCGCTTACGGAAGGTGAGCTGGTGAAAGGGATGGCCGCAAAAGTGGATGCTAGGCAAAAACGCGGCTCCCGGACAATTGAAGTGACGGTGGATGACACCGACCGGAACATGGCTGCAAAGCTCACACGATCGGTCATGGAATGCTACATCGCATCGCGCGATGAATTGCAGGTCGGCACACAGGGAGAAGCAGTAAAAGACCTCATCAAAAAGCAGACCGACCTCGAAAAAGAGCTCCAGTCATCCGAACAAGAGCTTCAGGCATTTCGCGAAAAGAACAACACGACGGACCTCGACAAAAACGAGAACCAACTCAAAACCCGAATCGAAGACCTCGGCAAACAGTTCACCGCAGCAAAGGCCCGCCGCATCGCGCTGGAGGGCGATCTGCCGATCCTCAAGCACCGGACGGAACTGACCACCGAGCAATTGCTCGCGCTCTCCACCGTCGCCGCCCAGCCCGACGTGCAGGAGGCGCAAAAGAAGATCATTTCCGCGGAGGCCGACTTCGCCTCCGCAAAGCGTGTTTACCTGGAGAATCATCCGAAATACAAACGCGCCAGCAGCACCATCCTCGACTATAAGACGTCGCTCGAAAAAGCAGTCCGGCAGGCTGCCACGATGGTCTCCAACAACTACGACATCGCTCGGGAAACCGAAGAGAAACTGCAACGGGAACTCAACGAACTTGAGAAGTCCTACATCGAACTCAAAGGGATTTCACTCCCCTACCAAATGCTGGCGGGAAAAGTGGAAGGCCGGCAGAAAATCCGTGCGGACCTAAACGAACGAATCGACCAGCTCAAAATCGCGTCGGGAGTCGCAGCGCGCAATGTCGTGGTCAGCATGCAACCCGTGGTTCCTGACGAGCCGAGCAAGCCGGGCAAAATCAAGATTCTCGCATTGGCCATCGCCGCCGGCCTCGGTCTGGCGGCCATGCTCATCGTTTTGATGAAGGCTCTCGACAATACGATCCTCTCCATCGATCAGGCCGAATCCGAGCTCGGCCTTCCAGTCCTCGCCGCAGTCCCACAGGCCAAGGGGAAAGCCTCAAAAACACAACTCGTCATCTCCGACTACCCGGCATCCAGAGAGGCAGAGGCGTTCCGCTGCCTTCGCACCTCGGTTTCCATCGCCAACAGCGATGCCTCGCAAAGAGTGATCCTGTTCACGAGTGCCGTGCCCGCGGAAGGAAAGAGCTACTGCTCCGCAAACTACGCTGCCGCACTTGCACAGCAGGGACTTCGCACGCTGCTCATCGACTGCGACCTTCGTCGTCCCGCACTCGGTCGCGTCTTCCCTACGAAGAAAGACGCACACGGAATCACGGACTTCCTCACTGCCAAATCCAAGTTCGACGAGTGCTGGCACGTCACCGAAGTCAGCAAGCTCTACTTCATGCCCGCAGGCACCATGAACGCCAATCCCGCCGAGCTGCTCTCGGGAGAAGTCGTGGCGAAAATCCTCAAGGAAGCCGCGCGAAAATTTGACCGCGTGATCATCGACTCCGCACCCGTCAACGCAGTCAGTGACACCCTGCTCCTCGCCGAGCACGTCGATGCCGTCGTCTTCGTGGTCCGCGCTCGCAGCACGCCCGTGCGCGCCACAGTCCGCGCGCTCCAGCAGCTCCGCCAGGCCAATGGAACGCCCTACGGAATCGTCCTCAATCGCCTTCCCACCCGCGGGGCCAACTACTACTATTACGATGAGGGCTCGTATCACTCCAAAGGCGTTTACGGCGCATGAACTCCGGCGCTGAAAGAAAGCCAACTTTCTCGGCGCACTCATGAATCCAGAGCCATCGCTCCGCACGAAAACCAAGCGCGGACTCATCTGGGGTTCAATCGAAGCTGGCACCCGTTTTCTGCTTCAGTTCGTCGTCATCGCCGTTCTCGCGCGACTTCTTGATCCGCCGGAACGCGGGCAGGGTGAAAATGCGACCATCGTGGTGGGTATCACCGCGATTTTCAGCCAGCTCGGCGTAGGGCCCGCTCTCGTGCAAAAGCGCGAGGATCTGAAGCAGGAACACTTGTCGAGCGCTTTCACTTTTTCGGTGCTGTTCGGCCTCGCCGCGATGTGTGCGCTGTGGCTCCTCGCCCCGGCCATTGGAGGCTTTTTCAAAGACCCGCTGCCTGCAAACATCCTCCGCTGGATGGCGATAGGGTTCCCGATCTCCGGCATGGCTGTCGTCAGCGAGTCGTTGATTCAGCGAAGCATGAGGTTCGACTTGATCGCACGCGCGGAGATTTTTTCGTTCCTTGCCTACGGCGCCCTCGCCACGATGCTTGCTGCCTTTGGATACGGTGTGTGGGCCCTCGTCTGGGCCTATTTGCTTCAGCTTTCGCTAAGGAGTTTGATGTTCATCATCTACGCGAAATGGATTCCGGTGCCAGGCTGGAACCCCGTAGCAGCCAAGGAACTCGTCGCTTTCTCGGGCGGAATCACCGTTGCAAGAATCGCGAATTACCTCGCCACCAATGGCGACAATCTCGTCGTAGGCGCAAAGCTGGGCGACGCCGCAGTCGGCTTCTACGGGACGGCGTATAAGATCATGGTCGCCCCGGCGAATCTCATTGGCCAGGTTCTGGAAAAGGTCCTCTTTCCCGCGATGTCGCGAGTGCAGGACGAAAACGCTCCCCTCGCCCGCGTTTATCGCCAGGGCATCCGGCTTCTATCTCTCGCCATGCTCCCAGCAAGCGCAGCGATTTTCATTCTCGCCCCGGACCTTGTCGATGTGCTGCTGGGCGAAAAATGGGCGCCCGTCGGACCCGCGCTGCAAATCCTCTCCGCAGGACTACTTTTCCGGACGAGCATGAAGCTGAGCAACTCGCTCATTCGCGCGAAGGGCGCGGTGACACAAATGGCTGTTTGCCAGATTCTCTACATGGTCGCGGTGATCATCGCCGCAGTCGTCGGATGCCGCTGGGGAATCACCGGCGTCAGTTGGGGCGTGCTGGGCGCAATCTTCATTTGCTTCATTTACGGAGCAGCGATTTGCCACAAACTTGTGAAGATCCGATGGAGCGAGTTCATCGCCGACCACATCCCGGGCGGAGTGCTCGCAGCCATCGTTCTGGGCGCTGGCTGGCCTGCAAATGCCGCGCTGAAATCCGCCGGAGTCGAGAGCATCATCGTCCTTCTCGGCACAGGAATCATCATCGCCCTAGCCACGCTCATCCCCGCCCTGCTTCTCCCAAACAGGATTCTGGGACCCGACGCCACCAAGCTTCGGGATCGGGCAAAAAAAATAATGGGAAAGGTTACGGGAGGAAATGAGGAATGAACACTGAATCGCCAAATACCGACCGAGATTCCGGCGGCTCGAAAGGGAGCGGAAAACCGGAACGCATCGCCGAACTTGATGTCCTTCGCGGAGTCGCTGCCGTCTGGGTCATGCTCTTTCACTACACGGTCCGATGGTTCGAGCAGCCGGGTCCGCCGCAAAGTCCCTTCGGCGAATATGCCGTGCATCTCTTTTTTATGATCAGCGGCTTCGTGATTTTCATGACGCTACGCGACACAAAGACCGCCACAGACTTCGTCGTGTCGCGCTTCTCGCGTCTCTACCCGGCTTACTGGGCGGCTGTGCTGGTGACCGCCTGCGTCATGGCATTCATCCCGCCATTTGCCAAAAGCGCCGTCACTTTTCCGCAAGTCGCAGTGAACCTCACGATGCTCCAGCAATGGCTGCGAGTGAAGGAGGTGGACGGCGTCTATTGGACACTAGCCATCGAACTCGCGTTCTACGGCTGGATGTTTTTGATCTTCAAAATCCGGGCGCTCAATCGAATCGAACTCATCGGAACGATTTGGATATTCATTGAACTCTTCGCCCGTGCGTGGGAGCGGATGCAACTCGCCGCATTCAAGCTCGATCCCGGCATCATTCCCGCAATCATTTCGCGGACCCTCATCCTCGAACATGCGCACCTCTTCGTCGCCGGAATGGTGTTCTTCCGCATCCGCACAGAAGGCTCCACGATTGGCCGCGCTGCACTCCTGGGGCTGTGCCTGTTCACGCAGTTCTTTATTCACGGGCCGCTTGGCACCCCATTCATCGGCATCTTCTTCGGCGTGTTCCTCCTCATTGCAAAACGCCAGCTCGCGTGGCTTGCATTTCGCCCGCTCGTGTTTCTCGGCACCATTTCTTACACGCTCTATCTCGTGCATCAAAACATCGGCTACGCAGTCATGCGCCAGCTCGTGGAGCAGCCCCGCATCGTGCAAGTATCCGCCGCAGTCGCAGTGGCCATCGGGCTTGCGACACTCCTCACGTTCTTCGTCGAAAAGCCTTCCCTCCGATTCCTGCGACGCAGATACGCCGCGCGTGTTCGTTCCGTTCCTGACTTGTCATCCAAGGGTGCGGAAACAACTGTGGAAAACATGGGAGGAAGAAAGGGATGATCGAGAATGCGGTATTTATCGGTGGATGCGCGAGGGCAGGCACCACACTTTTAGGCTCCATGCTCGGCGGACACAGCACCGCCGTCTGCGTTCCGGAGTCTCAATTCAAAGTCGGGCTCCTGCGCGACAAACGCCTCATCGACCGCGACCAAGCACTCCGTGTTCTGAAAAGTCACTGGCGCTTCAAACTGTGGGATATGCCCGTGGAGCCCGAGGATTTGCCGAACCACGGCGAACTGAATCGCACAGGCTTCATGCTACGCCTCTGCGAAATGTATGGCGAACGCCACGGTCGGGCCGGACGGGCTGTTTGGGTCGATCACACTCCACACAATATCCGCCACTGCAAGCTCCTCGCAGACCGTTTTCCCGGCTCGAAGTTCATCCACATCATCCGCGACGGACGTGCGGTTGCCGCGAGCGTCATGCCGCTGGATTGGGGGCCGAACAACATCATTGAAGCTGCTCATTTCTGGATCGAGCAGACCGCCTACGGACTCGCGGCGGAGGATAATTTCGGTCCCGAGCGCATCCATCGCGTTTATTACGAGCAACTGGTCACCGAGCCCGAGCGCGTGATGCGGGAACTGAGCGCCTTCATCGGCTGGGAATTCGAGCCGGGCTTGCTTGAGGGCAATGGCTTCACTCCGCCCGGCTACACCGCACACCAGCATCAACTCGTCGGCAAACGCCCCGATCCTTCACGAATAAACGCGTGGCAGAAAAAGTTCTCGCCCCGCGATCACGAGATCTTTGAGAGCCTCACGGAAGACTTCCTCGATTACCTCGGCTACAAACGCATGTTTGAATTTCCCGCACGGACGGCTTCCTCGCTCGAGAAAATCCGCATCAAGGCTGCCGGCTTTTTCCGCAAGGAAATCACCAATCGCTTCCGCAGTTGGATGCGGCGGCACAAGTAAGCGATGCCGCTTCGAATCCTGCTCATCACCAACAAGTGCCCTCCCGATTTCGATGGCGGCTACGAACTCCGGGCGTTTCAAATCGCTGGAGGCCTTCGCGAGCGAGGCCACGACGTCGATATCGTCACAGCGAAGTTCCGCGACTCGTATCTCGATCAGCACCCGGATCCCGCCGCTCGTCAGGATCCGGCATGGGTTCACCGCATCTTTCGCTATGTCGGCGTCAGTAAATCGACCGGCGTCCGGCGTCAACTCGAACGCGTCCTGAAGCACCTCGAAAGCACCACCGTCGCTTCCGAGAATGAGCCCGCGATGGAGCGCTTCCTTGCACAGCACCACGACCCGAATCCATATGACATCGTCTATGCGTTCGGCATGTTGCGCATCAGCTTTGCCGTCCTCCGCCCGGTCACGCAGCGTGGCATTCCCGTCCTTCACCACGCGGGCGGAACGTGCATCGCAGACCACTTTCACTACTGGCCAAAAAAATATCCCGGCTACGCACTCGCGATGCGACTTCTCACTCGCGGGTGGTATTCGCGCGAGCACGAAATCGATCTCACGCACATCGCTTACGTATCCACATTCCTCCGCGACCGCGAGGCCGAGCGCGGGCACACCGGCCCTCATCGATACGTCATCTCCCGCGGCATTGATTTTCCGCTCGCGACCGATGTGGACCGCCCGCGCACCAATCCCCCGACATTCCTCACCGCGGCCCGCATCGATCATCAAAAAGGAATCCACAACGTCATCGCAGCAGCCGCATTGCTCCCAAAGGATCGCTCATGGCAGCTCCACCTCGCTGGCGAATCCCTCATCCCCGGCTACCGCGCGGAATGCGAAAAGCAAATCACCGATGCCGGAATCTCCGATCGTGTGAAGTTTCTCGGAAAGCTCAATCGCGCCGACCTGCTCGCCGCGATGCGCAACGCGACCGCATTCATTTTCAGCAGCATTTACGGCGAGCCATTTTCCAGCACGATCATCGAGAGCATGGCCTGCGGAACGCCGCTGATCGGAGCGCGCGATGGGAGCATTCTCGAAGTCGCCACGCCCGGAACCGACGCGCTCGTGTACGAAAAAAACGCGCCCGCCGAACTTGCCGCTCACATGGAAACACTCCTCACCGACCCCGCACGCGCCCGCTCGCTGGCCCTCGCCGGACTCGCCACCGTGGAGAGCCGTTACACGCTCAACCGCATCCTCGACCTTACCGAATCCGTGATGTCCGGCGTCATCGCCGAACGAAAAAAGAACCGCCACGCATAGATCTCGCTATTTGCTCTCACGCAAACAATTTAGCCCAACCTGATGTCGCTCAAATCCACACTCAAATCGATTCTCCCCGAACGCATCCACGGCTCCATCAAAGAAGCCGCTTATCGGGCTGTAAGCTTCATATATACAGGCGACCGCTATGAGTGCGTCTTCTGCGGAGGACGGTTTAAAAAGCTCATTCCCCGCGGACTCGACTACGGAGTTCTTGTCGATCAACGCGTCGTCGGCGGCGGCATCCGCGATAACGCGTTTTGCCCA
>JAYSTZ010000546.1:0-7636 GCA_043719365.1 Verrucomicrobiaceae bacterium
TCCTGGATGCCGATGGTGCCGAGGCCGGGGTATTCGAGGGTGACGGCGGCCGGGTTGCCGGCGCCGTTGAGCTCACCGGGGCGGATTTGCAGGGCGGTGATGCCGTTGGAAATCTCCAGAATTGCGCCGGGAGTCGTCGTGCCGATGCCGACATTTCCGCCGCTAAAGAGGAAGTTGCCGTTCGCGTCGGAATTGGTGACATCGACCTCCAAAACCGCCGGGTGGCCGGTGCCCGCGCCTTCCTTCGTGGCGATGATGACGGACAGTGTACCGTCCGCCGCGAGGACGAAGCCGTGCTCGCTGGAGGGAGTGGTGAGCCACTCTTTGACCTGGTCGGTTACGTCGAAGGTGATGAATTCGCGGCTGGATGCATCGGTGAGCGCTGTGGTGCCGATGATGGCATCCGTCGGCATCGGTATCGACTTAGTCGGGAAAGTCTCGGAAAAATCTCCGGTGGCGTTTGCGAGATAAAGGGTGCCGGTCTTGGTCGCCCGCGCAAAATAGACGGTGAGACGCGCACGGGTGACAGCCGAGGCGGGGATGCCGGAGTCACCGACACCAAAACCGATGTAAGCCTTGGTCTTGGCGGAGACGGTGATGGACTTCGCAGCGCCGCTGGCTTTGAGGATGGTATTCTTTGAGATGGTGCCGAAAGTATCCTCGGCAATCGGGAAAACTTCGGCGTGGACGCCCGTCGCAACAAGGGCCGCGAGCGTGATGATGGATTTCGTTAGGATGTTCATGGATTGTTGTCGTTACTGTTGTTTGGTTGTTTGAGGGAAAGTGGACCGGTGTGCGTGAGGTGGAATTGATGCGCCGTCGTCGCGTGCGGGGATGGATTCTGCGCCAGAGTGCCGAGTCTCGGAGCCGCAACCAAAAGACGAATAGCTACGATGCATGGCGGAGCTTTGTGCGACGGAAGGAGGCGGTGTGCAAGACACAAAACCGAATCAAATGCATGGTCCTGAGCGATTTTTTGGGTGGCGCATCGATCATGGTGTCCGACATGCACCCGCTTACACGCCGCCAGTTCCTCCTCGCCACCGCCACCGTTGCTGAGGGTCAGGTTTTGCGGGACTTGCGGAACCATCAGGCAGGCTCTGCGTCAACTTCGTCCATCGTGCGAGAGAAGTGACTTCTAGGCCCGGCGTCACTTGCCGGAGAGAGGACGCCGATTTTTGAAGCGACAATGAGACCTACATGATCCCGGAATTTCCGCTCTTCGACTCCGCCCTGACGCCGACGACATTTGTCATCCCTGCCGGATACAGTATCAGCGCTGCCGGACGCCTGCTCATGTGGGCAGACGACGATACGATTCAAAATACCGGCAGCGGCCAATTCCTCGCGCGATTCAAACTCCGCAATAGCGGCGAAACCCTCACACTCCGCGCCCCGGACGGCACCGTCGTGGACACAGTCACCTTCGGCGCGCAGGTCAAAAACATCAGCCAAGGCCGCGTTCCCGGCGGCGGAGCAACGCTGGACTTCCTCGCGAGCCCAAGCGCCGGAACCGCCAACAGCGCAACGCTCGCGCTGCCGACCGCGACCGCGACCATCAGCGGCGGCGTGATCACTTTTACAATCACGACCACGCCCGATTTCACCTACCAGCCGCAGTTCAAAAACGAACTCGCTGACGCGACATGGACCAACCTCGGTGCAGCAATCAAAGCCACCGGCACCACGCTCGAAATCACCGATATGCCGAGCCCGCAGGCGCGGCGAATCTACCGAGCGGTGCGGACTCCGTAGGATTAGCGAATCTCGCGTTTCACATTCTCCATGTCGGCATCGACCATGAGTTTCGTGAGTCCGGCGAACGTAGTTTGTGGTTCCCAGCCGAGTTTGGCTTTGGCTTTTGCGTAGTCGCCGATGAGCAGTTCGACTTCCGCCGGGCGCTCGTAACGTGCGTCGTATTTTACGAATTCGCTCCAATCGAGCCCGACGTGTGCGAACGCGACTTGGCAGAATTCACGGACGCTGTGCGTCTCGTTTGTCGCGAGGACGTAATCGTCGCCCTCGGGTTGCTGCAACATGCGCCACATGCCTTCGACGTATTCCTTGGCGTAGCCCCAGTCGCGCTTCGCGTCGAGATTGCCGAGGTAGAGTTCCTTCTGGATTCCGAGTTTGATCCGTGCGACGGCGCGGGTAATTTTGCGTGTCACAAACGTTTCTCCGCGGCGCGGGCTTTCGTGATTAAAGAGGATGCCGTTGCTGGCGTGCATGCCGTAGCTTTCGCGGTAGTTCACAGTCGCCCAGTAGCCATACACTTTAGCGACGGCGTAAGGACTGCGGGGCCAAAATGGCGTCGTCTCGGTCTGCGGGACGGCCTGCACTTTGCCGAACATCTCGCTGCTGCTGGCCTGATAGAAACGTGCCTTCACTTTGGCTTCGCGGATGGCTTCGAGAATGCGAATCGTGCCGAGGCCGACGACGTCGCCGGTGTATTCGGGGATATCGAAACTGACGCGGACGTGGCTTTGCGCTCCGAGGTGGTAAATTTCATCGGGGCAGACGCGGTCGATCAAACGGGTGAGATTGAGCGAGTCGCTGAGGTCTCCGTAGTGGAGAAACATGCGCACGCCGTTGACGTGCGGGTCCTGATAAAGGTGGTCGATACGCGAAGTGTTGAACGACGATGCGCGACGGATGATGCCGTGGACTTCGTATCCTTTTTCGAGCAGGAGGTCGGCGAGATAACTGCCGTCCTGTCCGGTGATTCCAGTAATAAGAGCTTTCTTCATGTGGGCTGTAAACCCTGAGCAAATGACACGCCATCGCGGACTTGACGAGTGTGATTCTACGCAAATGCGTTTTCCGGGTGTGATTAAATGTGGAATGCTGCTTGTAGTAGGACAGGCATCCTGACTGTCGGGGTGGGACGGGGCTTCCAAGCCCGTCCAGAGCGACAAGCAAGAGCCTTTGCGGTGGCCTTTGCGAAGGGACGAGGGGAAACTGGACAGGCTGGAAGCCCATCCCACTCCGACAGCCTAGAAGGCTGTCCTACTACCATCGCTCGATTCCACTTTTAATCACACCCGCGTTTTCCGGAATGCGGACTTGCCCGCAAGCCCTCTTGCGCAAAGAGTTGCGCGGTGATTCTGAAAACCGCCTTTACCATCCTCGCGACCGCCTCGGTAGCCCTTGCTGCGCCCAAAAAGACCACTGCCAAGCCTGCGACCAAGCCTGCCGCCAAGGCCACGCCAAAGCCGGCTGCAAAGACCTACGATAACGACGGCGACGACCACTCCATGTTTCAGGCTCCGAGCGGTGCGCAGGCGACTCTCGACACGGGGGATTTGGCGGAGTTTTCCACGCTGTCAGCGACCAGGCAGAAGTTCGTCAGCGCCGTATTGCATCTCACAAAGTGCCGGCTGACTTACCAGTTCGGATCGAGCGACCCGGCGAACCACGGGATGGATTGCAGCGGCACGATTCATTTTCTCCTTCGATATATGGGCCTGAAAAATCCGCCGCGTGATGCCAGTTCGATTTATCTTTGGGCGCAGAGTTACGGGACCCTGAAAGAAGTCAGGACCAGCGATCTTCACGATTCCCGGCTGAAGGATCTTCGTCCAGGTGATCTGCTGTTTTGGGAGGGGACTTACGACGTCGGCCGGAATCCGCCCATCTCGCACGTCATGGTGTATCTCGGCCGGGAGAAAGGGAACGGCGAGCAGGTCATGGCTGGTGCGAGCGACGGAAGAAAGTATCGCGGTGTGAAGCGAAATGGCGTGAGCGTATTCGATTTCACCCTGCCGAAACCGGGGAGTCGCGCCGTGTTCGTTGGATACGCGCGGGTGCCGGGGTTGTAGGGCTTTGTGATTTGTGATTTGTGATTTGTCGCAAGCGCGTGAGTGTGTTTTCCAACCCATCATTTTGTATTCATCATTTTGAGTTCCAGTTCGTGATCCACACAGAATACGACCGGGATTTGTTTCAAAATGATGCTTACAAAATGATTCGGCGAATACAGTCATTCGCTTCTCACCTCAGCCCGTGTCGGGTCTCCCTACGGGTGGTCGATCGCGAGGCGGAGAAAGCGCTGGGTTTGCGTCGCTGGGCTGGCGGAGTCGTTCGCGATGACGCCACCGGAGCCGTTTTCGGTCACGCTTACACTGGGGCTTGTGCTCCAGCTTGCTCCGCCGATTTGGAGAGTCGCTATGGTTTGCCAGCTTCCGAGCGTTAGGAAATCGCGTGCTTCGATGCGGAGCGCGACGTCGGTAGCCAAAAGATTGCGGGTGAATGTGAGCGTGCCGATTCCCGCCGGAATTGAATATCCGGGTGTGACGGTTGCGGATGGTATCGTGGGGTTTCCGCCGAGGACGTATTCGGCGAGGTTGTTCAGTCCGTCGAAGTCCGGGTCCGCTGCGTCTGCGGAGTTGCCGCTATTTCCCGCGCCCGCGCCGAAATAGGCGACGCGCCATGTGTCGATGGGCGGTGTGACGGTGGAGAAAACGAGAGAAGTGCCGTTCAGCACGAAGTGACCGGTGACGCCGGCGGCGAGGTTCGTGGCGGTGAAGTCCGCTCCATTGAACGATGTGCTGCCGAATGTCGCGAGCGTGTAGGTCTGGTTCATGGCACCCGTTCCGCCGAAATCGAACGCGAATACGCCGGATGCCGAGCCTTTCTCAAAGTCGCCGGAGCCTAGCGCGAGTTTATCGGAAGCGTTCGCTGCGCCGAGATCGAATCGAGCGATTCCGCCCGCGCGCCATGTGAGGCTGGTGGCGGCGAGGGTGCCGACGGTTCCGTCGCCGGGGGAAATCCTGCCGCCATTTTCCAGCAGGATCGCGGTCGTGCTGCCGGTGCCTGCAAGCGTTGCGCCGCTCATCACATCGGTGGCGATTGCTGCGTTGCTGCTGCCGGATAGAACGAGCGTTCCGGCCTGCACGATGGCTGCGCCGGTGAAGGTATTTGCTGCGGTGAGCTCCAGAATACCGTCGCCGGTTTTGAGCAGATCGTTGTGAATCGTCCCGCTGACGACGCCGCCGATTCGCGCGCGGTCGAGAACGGATGCGGAGTTGTCGGGAACGCGGATTTCGCGGGCATTGTAGTTGATGTTCGATTCGCCGGAGCTGAGGCTGAGGTTGTCGGTGAATGTGATCTTTGCCGTCGCCTTGGAGCTCCCCAAAACGAGGGCGAATCCGCTTTGAACGAAGCCTTTTTCCTCCCACAAAAGGTTGCTCACTCCTGCGGGTCCGAGATCGATGTTTGCGTCCGCGCCGATGGCTGCAAAGCCGCCGCTTCCGCGATCTTCGGGGAGTGTATTTACGGCTGGGCTGACGAATTTCAGGCCGCTCCAGTTCACAGTGCCGGGGCCCGGAGCGCCCGAGATGAGAAATGGTCGCGCAAAAATTCCGCCGCCGACGATTCCGAGGACGCCGCCGCGAAAACGAAGTTCGCCATTTGGGAGAGTGGTGCCGGGTGTGGCGTGGAGGGAGCCGTTATTCAGCACGGTCGGCTGTTGGTCGGCGTTATTGGTGGTCTTCGTGAGCACCAGCGTTCCTGCGCCGGACTTCACCAGGGCTTGTGCATTTGCAAGGCCGCTGGCGAGCGTGAGTGTCGCTTTTTCGACGGTCAAAAAGCGCGGCCCGCCGCCGCCGAGTGTGCCGCCGGTGATGGTGTAGTCGTTGGCCCCTGCGAGCGCGAGCGCAGTCGTGGTGAGCGTGGTGGAGGCGCCGAGTGTGAGCGTCTGTCCCGCGGTCGATGGACGAAGGCGGATGCTGCTTTGCGCGTAACTCGCGAGCGTGATGCTCGCGGAAGTGGTGAGCTCGGAATTGACCGTGGCACCGGTGGTCCCGGGAACGAGCGTCGTAGTCGTCACTGCGGCGATGCCGTTCGCCGCAGAGTGGGTCGCGAAGGCGATACCGTCGGTCTTTTGCACCGTTGCCCAACCGGTGCTCGTGGTGCCCGCCGAACTGGAGAGCAGCGAGGATGCAGGGGTCGGGGCGGTGGCGAAGACGATGCGCGGCGCGAGACCGGCCGAACCGAGATTCAGCGGTGCTCCGGCTCCGTCGATCGCGGAGAATTCGACTGTGGCATGTGCGACCGAGACGGTGGCATCGCGCTGATAGGTGGCCGAAGTGAGCACGGTTGCAGCGCCGGGTCCTGCTCGATGGATGACCTGGATCGAGAGCTGGCCAGAGCGGGCGTTGTTTATAGAACCGGCTCCCGCGAGCGACGAGAGTTGGACGCGGCCGATGGTTTCCGTCGTGCCGCCGGGGTGCCCGGAGAGTTGGAAAAGGCCGCCGCCGATGCTGTCCAGCCCTGTGGAGAGAGCGTCGCCGTCGCGCAGGCGGTTGTTGTTATTTGTGGTGGAATTCTCGAGGCGGAATGTGCCGCCATTCATGGCGATCGCTCCGGTCGTCTGGGCCGAAAGCGAAGCGGCGGAATCCAAAATGAGCCTACCACCGACATTCACATCTTTGCTGAGATTTAGAAAGCCGGTGAGCGTCTGAGTCCCGGGACCCCGCACGACCAAAGCGCCGAGATCATTCCCTGTGCCCGTGGGAATCCCTAGCCGAATCGTGCCGCCATAGGTGCCGCTGGTAAATGCGGAGATCACGATGTCTTCGGTGTCGGTATTTGTCCCGACAACCTGCGATTCCACAAATCCGCCGGCGCCTGACAGGGTGCCGACGCGGAGTTCTGAAGTGCAGGTGAGCGACGCGCCCGTTGCAAGCGCGACCGCATTGGCGCGGATCGCGGTGCGACCGGAATCGGCATTATTGTTAAAGCGCACAATTCCGCCGTTGATTTGGAGCGGGCCGAACCACGAGTTTTCGGATGGCGCGGTCGAGGTGGTGGCGGGAGGGACCGGCGGTGGCGGAAACGTTCCAAAACGAAAGACGCTGCTGCCTTCCTTCACAATGGTCCCGAGTCCGGAGATGCCGCGATTGAAAGTCACGGCCCCGATGCCGGAGCCACCCCAATGCAGCGATTTGGAAATTTGCAGCGGTGTAGTGAGGGTAAATGCCCCGGCCCCATTTTGCATGATTTCGGGATTTGCACCGCCAAAGCTGAGGGCGGTTCCGGACAGAATGAGGGGCGGATCGGTCGCAAGCGCGGCAGCATCGGTCGCGTTCAGTGAAAGCGCATTGAGGCGAAATGGCGTCGCCGCGACATCGTTCGTTGCGGTGTAGTGTGGCGGCGTTCCAGCGGTCGTTCCGCTGTCGCCGGCAAACGAAAGGATGTCGGTGAAATTCGTCCCGATAGGAGCCGTGCCACCCTGCCAGTCCGCCGGGTTGCTCCACGGTCCAGTGGCGTTGTTCCATGGAAACGAGGCGGCCATGGCGTGACTGCACGTCAGTCCGAGTAGAAGGGCGGAAGCAAAAGCGGATGGGCGTCGGATAAGTTGATGCATTTTAGGGTAAGAAAGGTGTCTTTGTAGTGCCCCTAGGATGTCTGCGAAATGTAACATGGCGGGCATGCGTATTCCTCGCGGATGGGTTTGGCGGGGCGGACTGCAAGAAACGCCGAGTGATCAGCGGGTGCTACTGCTTTCCGGTAACCAAATTGAAAGAAACGAGAGGGGCAGGGAAATGCGTTCTGGTCGGGACTTGGAGAGCTCGCAAATGACGAATGACGAATGACGAATGACGAATGACGAAACGCAAGCGAGGAGAGTTCGCCA